>NZ_JBHZPE010000028.1:0-62048 GCF_042787985.1 Peribacillus sp. YIM B13481 | reverse complement strand
GGGCTATAGCCAAGCGGTAAGGCAACGGATTTTGATTCCGTCATGCGAAGGTTCGATCCCTTCTAGCCCAGCCATTTGCGGAAGTAGTTCAGTGGTAGAATACAACCTTGCCAAGGTTGGGGTCGCGGGTTCGAATCCCGTCTTCCGCTTAATTATTTTAAACCCTTAGGGGCCTTAGCTCAGCTGGGAGAGCGCCTGCCTTGCACGCAGGAGGTCAGCGGTTCGATCCCGCTAGGCTCCACCATCAACTACATACACCAAAATTTACGTCTTAAGCCAAAATGGTTTAAGACTTTTTTTTGTTTATACGCATTGTTGGGGTAACCAACCCCTAGAAGCTTTTTTTATAGAAAAAGTATGAGATAGGAAAGAGTGGTGTATCTTTATAAATGTAAATGTTTAGTTGAACCACTTATCATATACGATGTAAAATGGTGGAAAGGGGGAGTTGTATGTCTATTCAGAAAATATCCGTCATTGGATTGCCTATGGACCTTGGTCAAGCAAGGCGAGGGGTGGATATGGGACCTAGTGCCATTCGCTGCGCAGGGATTTTCGAGCGTCTTGAACAGTTAAATATCGAAGTAGAGGATTTAGGAGATATCATTGTAGGACGACCTGGAAATGCAAATAAGCCTGGGACAAATCTGAAAAACTTACCGCTTGTTGCAAAGGGGAACACCCTATTAGCAACAAGAGTTGATGAAATAATAGAAGGCGGTTCTTTTCCACTTGTATTGGGTGGAGACCATTCAATTGCTATAGGAACACTGGCAGGAGTCGCAAAGCACTATGAAAATGTAGGTGTGATTTGGTATGACGCACATGGGGATTTAAATACGGAAGATACTTCGCCATCAGGTAATATCCATGGTATGCCGCTTGCTGTCAGTATTGGGCTTGGACATCCCGATCTAATCAATATCCATGGTTCCGCTCCAAAAGTGAAACCAGAAAACATCGTAATCATTGGGGCAAGGTCATTGGATGAAGGGGAAAAGGAACTTATACGTGATAAAGGGATTAAAGTATTTACGATGCATGAAATAGATCGCATGGGAATGACAAGGGTCATGGAAGAGTGCATAGATTATTTAAGCGAAAGAACGGATGGTGTCCACCTTTCATTGGATTTGGATGGAGTTGACCCAGCAGATGCACCTGGAGTGGGGACACCGGTGATTGGTGGCATAAGTTATCGGGAAAGTCATTTGGCCATGGAAATGCTCGCGGAATCCAACTTGATTACATCAGCTGAATTCGTTGAAGTCAACCCCATTTTAGATGAGCGAAATAAAACTGCAATCGTTGCTGTGGCTCTAATGGGTTCGTTATTTGGAGAAAAGTTATTATAACTGAAAAAATAAAAGAAACAGTAACTGGCTTGTAATGGGTTACTGTTTTTTATATGCTAGAAGGCGTAGGCTTATTATCCAGGGTGTATATAACGGAACATATCCATAAATAGATGGTTGCAATCGCATATCCATATTCACTTAAGAGCACGTCGGTCTGGGAGACCTCCATTTTTAGTTAAATGGATGTATTGGTTGATTAAAGAGTCCAGTTTGCTGCTAACTTCAACAACTTCATTATCAACCATCGAAGAACGGGAAGCCAAAATCATCATTTTCTGTCTGTATTGTTCAATATGGTCTAAAATTTGTTCAGCAGTCATGTAGAGATTCACTCCCTTGAATTTCACAATTTCTTACTATATAGCCCTGTTTTTTTTTTCTTAAACATAAAATGTAAAACTTTGTTAAAATTAATGTAATAAATTTTTGAAACCTTTTAGCTTACGATTCGTAATAATCGTATAGCCGCATGAGCGGGGGTAAAACCGGAAAATGGATGCACTCATTAAAGAGAGAATTAATCAAGTATTAAAGGGAGATCATAATGCATTTGGGGAAATTGTCGAAATTTACAAGGACAAAGTTTTCCAGATATGTTTCAGGATGCTCGGAAACAGGCAAGAAGCAGAAGATTTGGCACAAGAGGCCTTTGTAAGGGCCTTCGTGAATATTCGCAGTTTCAATATACAAATGAAATTTTCGACATGGTTATACCGGATTGCTACTAACCTTTGTATTGACCGTCTTCGCAAGAAAAAACCGGATTACTATCTAGATGCAGAGGTGGCAGGAACAGAAGGATTGAATATGTATTCCCATGTTGCATCAGATATGGCGAAACCCGAGGAAGAGGTTGAATCTTTAGAACTACAGGAAACCATTCAAGTTGAAATAATGAAATTACCCGAGAAATACCGATCGGTAATCGTATTGAAGTATATTGAAGAGTTATCTTTAAAGGAAATCAGTGAAATACTCGATTTGCCAGTCGGTACGGTTAAGACGAGAATACATCGTGGTCGGGAAGCCTTGCGTAAACAACTACGCCATTTATAAAAAGAAGGTGAGAAAAATGAACTGCCATGAGGAAATCATTGAATATATGCATGATTATTTAGATGAGGACATCAAACCTGAGCACAAAGAAGTATTACGGGAGCACTTGCATAATTGTGCTGAATGCCGGGATTACTTTCATGAAATGAAAAAGGCGGTCGCGCTTGTACAAAGCACTTCACATATTAAGGCCCCGGATGACTTTACAGCAAAGGTTATGGCTCAATTGCCAAAGGAAACGAAAACAACGGGCGCCAAACGTTGGTTCAAAAGCCATCCCTTCATGACAGCCGCAGCGATGTTCATCTTATTGATGACAGGATCTATTTTTTCCACTTATAATCAGGACGAACATTTTTCAGTGTCAAAGCAGCCTAACTTAGTGGTCGAAGGTGAAACGGTGATTGTGCCTGCAGGTGAGACAATCAAGGGAAATGTGGTAGTTCAAAATGGTAACATTCAAATAGATGGTGAAGTAGAAGGAGATGTTACAGTCATAAATGGACATAAATATATGTCTAAGGCAGGGAATGTGACTGGGAGCATCAATGTTATTGACCAAGCTTTTGAGTGGATGTGGTATAAAGTAAAGGACACTGCAACCTCGTTGGTTCCTGCTAAAGAGGAAAAAAAGGAATAAGCTTTATAAGCTGGGAGAAGGGCATCGTTTTCATATACGGTGACTTCGCTCAGCTTTATTTTTTAAAGGGAAAGGAACCATTTTGCATGATTCGTCCTTACCATGTAAATTTCTCACACTAGTTTTTAGATGTATCATTTAAAAAATGGTATACTATTAAGGTTATTACACAACGATTGTAATTGGTATTTGGAGTAATACTGACTGGAGGAAACAACATGTCTTTATCCAATTTGACTGTTTGGGACTATGTAGTAAATTTCATTGATATTCTCCTTGTATGGTTTGTGATATATAAATTGTTAACTATTATTCGAGGCACGAAGGCTATTCAGCTGCTAAAAGGAATTTTTGTAATTGTCATTGTAAAAAGCTTAAGCAACCTGTTTGGTTTCAATACACTTGGATGGTTAATGGCACAAGTCATGAATTGGGGAGTATTGGCGATTCTTGTCATTTTTCAACCTGAACTGAGAAGGGCACTTGAACAATTAGGACGCGGGAAGCTCTTTGCAAGGGGCACCGTTCCAGAAGAGAACCAGCAAGAGCGTTTAGTCGAAGAAATTCTAAAGGCGTCCACTTATATGGCGAAAAGGCGGATTGGAGCCTTGATTACTATAGAAAAAGGTACGGAGCTTGGAGATTATGTTGAAACGGGGATTCCTCTAAGATCCTATATTTCTTCAGAGCTGCTCATTAATATCTTTATCCCCAATACGCCGCTCCATGATGGCGCAGTTATTTTACAAAATAACCAGGTTGCGGCCGCAGCTTGCTACTTGCCATTATCAGAAAGTCCATTCATATCAAAAGAACTTGGCACGCGGCATAGGGCAGCCATCGGCATGAGTGAAGTTACGGATAGTCTTACGATTGTTGTTTCAGAAGAAACGGGAGGGATATCCGTCACTAAAAACGGCGAGCTTTACCGGGATTTGAATCAAGAATCATTTAGGGCCATGCTTACTAGTGAACTGGTAGTGGAGAACATCAAATCAACTTCCTCAGGCATCTGGAACTGGAGGGGGAAAAAGAATGGATAAGTACACCAATAGCGCTTGGTTTATGAGAATCGTAGCTTTTGCCTTAGCAGTACTTTTGTTCATTTCCATTAACTTTGAGATGGAGTCGGATAAAAAATCCCTTGGTTTATCGACCGCCCCTGAAATCAGTACGGAGACCATCGAAAATGTACCGGTTGAAGTGTACTATGACCGTGAGAATCTAGTGGTGAGCGGAGTCCCTGAAACGGTGGATGTTACTCTAAAGGGAGCAAAAAGTCTATTGATAAATGCGAAAAACCAAAGGGACTTTAAAGTTTATGTGGACCTTTCGGATCCTGAAATCTCAATGGGGAACAGAACTGTCACATTTAAAATAAGTGATTTGAATGAAAGGTTAGTGGCGACGGTCGATCCTGAATATGCGGAAGTCAATGTTCAGGAACGGGTGACGAAGGAATTCCCCGTTGAAGCCGAGTATAACAACTCTTTACTAGAAGAGGGATATACCGCTGACCAGCCAACAGTAAGCCCGAAAACTGTCAAAATAACGGGTGCTAAAGATACGATTGATCAAATTTCCTATGTAAAGGCAAACCTTGAAATAAGTAAGGGACTTAACGAAAATGTGAACGGAAAGGCAACCGTTAAAGCCCTTGACCGGGACTTGAATAAGTTGGACGTGACGATCGAGCCCGCTTCAGTTGCCGTTTCCTTAAAAGTGAGCATTCCTTCCAAGACGGTGCCGATAACCCCGAAGCAAACTGGGAAGGCAAAGGATGGCATCAGGATCAAGAGTATAAGTGTCGATCCAAATGAGGTCACCTTATTCGGGTCAGAAACGAGCCTTGGGAAAATAAGTGAAGTAAATCTTCCTGTAAATATCTCGAAAATTGACGGTGATACAGACCTGGAACTCGATCTTACTAAACCCGAAAGTGTACAAAAAATGTCCTTGGGTAAAGCAAAGGTCAAGATTCGCACAGAGAAAGTGGATGTGGATGCGGATGAAGCGAATGTAGATCCAGTTGAAGAAGAGGAAAAACCGGAAACTGAACAAAAACAAGAAGAAAAGGTAGTCGATAAAGATGAACCGGCTGCCATTGAATCTAAAACATTCAGCAATATAAAAATAGTGCCTGTGGGCATAAAGGATGACCAAGACGCCGAATTGGAAACCGATGTAGCAAGCATCACCTTGCTTGGTGAAGCGGATGACTTGAAGAAAATAACTAAAGAAGACATTAATCTTACAGTAGATGTAAGTAATTTAGATGAAGGTACGCATGATGTAGAACTGATGGTAAACGCGCCTGAGGGAGTGACCTGGGAACTGGATCCTAAAACGACTTCGGTAACCATTACTCAAAAAGACGAAAAAGAGACATGACCTTCCTTTAACATCATTTAATTCAGTAAAGATTCGAAGAAGGAGCGATAAAGATGGGTAAATATTTTGGAACAGACGGAGTTAGGGGTATAGCGAATAGCGAATTAACACCGGAGTTGGCATTTAAACTAGGCCGTTTAGGTGGCTACGTTCTTACTAGAAATACAGAAAAACCCAAAGTGCTGATAGGGCGCGATACACGTATTTCTGGTGAAATGCTGGAAGGTGCACTTGTTGCCGGACTATTATCCATTGGGGCTGAAGTGATGCGCCTGGGTGTAATTTCGACACCGGGAGTTGCATATTTAACAAAGGCTTTAAGTGCTGAAGCAGGTGTCATGATTTCAGCTTCGCATAATCCGGTAGCGGATAATGGCATTAAATTCTTTGGACCGGATGGGTTTAAGCTATCCGATGATCAAGAAGCGGAAATTGAAACACTGTTAGATTTGGAAAAGGATGAACTTCCGCGCCCGGTTGGCGGAGATTTGGGCCATTTGAACGATTATTTCGAAGGAGGGCAAAAGTATCTCCAGTATTTGAAACAATCAGTGGATGAAGACTTTACAGGCATTCATGTTGCGCTTGATTGCGCACATGGGGCGACATCGGCCTTGGCCATGCATTTGTTTGCCGATCTTGATGCAGACATCTCTACAATGGGGGCATCGCCCAATGGATTGAACATTAATGACAAGGTAGGTTCCACACACCCTGAAGCACTTGCTGAATTCTTAAAAGAAAAAGGTGCTGATGTTGGACTTGCTTTTGATGGTGACGGAGACCGCGTCATTGCCATAGATGAAAAAGGAAATATAGTGGACGGCGACCAGATCATGTATATATGTGCGAAATACTTGAAAGAAAATAACCGTCTGAAACAGGGAACAGTGGTTTCTACGATCATGAGCAACCTTGGTTTTTATAAAGGTCTTGAAGAGCATGGTATACAAAGTGCCCAAACGGCAGTGGGGGATCGCTATGTGGTGGAAGAGATGCGAAAAGGCGGCTATAACCTTGGCGGCGAACAATCCGGACATATCATTTTCCTGGACTATAACACGACAGGAGATGGCTTATTGACGGGCTTACAGCTTGTGAACATCATGAGTGACACCCAAAAAACCTTATCGGAACTAGCTGGCGAGATGAAGAAATATCCACAGACACTCATCAATGTCAGAGTTACCGATAAGCACGGTGTAACTGATAATGAAAAGGTACAGGAAGTCATTAAGGCAGTCGAAGGGGAAATGGCAGGAAACGGTCGTATTTTGGTGAGACCATCCGGTACGGAACCGCTAGTCCGTGTAATGGCTGAAGCACCGACTGCTGAGGAATGCACTAATTATGTAGATCGCATCGTCTCAGTTGTTAGAGCGGAAATGGGAATAAACGAATAACAATCCAATCGTATGCATAAAAGGAACAAAATTTCCTTTTATGCATATTTTTATAAAGAAGTTCTTTTTCGTAGGTCAATGTAATAAAGAATTGACCTATGTCCCTTGTTTAAGGTATGATTATCCTGATTTACAACTCATTTTCTGAAAATGGTTGTTTCAAAAAAGGAGGGTAGGCAAGGAGAAACTGATTTACAAAAGCGCCTGAACTAAGTCTGGTCGAAAAAGGCTTAGTTGACGAGGAGGAGGTTTATCGAATGATCGGCGGATACCTCCCGGCTGAAGTGCACAGCCGCAGTAATTCCAATCTTAAAACAGTAGGGCAACTTACTGCACAAAGGATTGGAAATGCACAATGGGAAAAGTGCTTTAGGGCATTTCCTTTATAAAAATATATATCAGAGATGAGGGGGCAGGGATGCCCCCGTGCATTCCTGTTCCCTCGAATCGTTTGGAGGAACAGAAATTATGTGTGGAATTGTTGGATATATTGGACTTAATGATGCGAAGGAAATTTTATTAAAAGGTCTTGAAAAACTTGAATACCGCGGTTATGACTCTTCAGGGATTGCTGTGAGAAATGAAGCAGGCGTGACAATCTTTAAGGAAAAGGGACGAATTGCGGACTTACGCGGAGCCGTGGATGAAAACACTATTGCACATACTGGAATAGGACATACACGCTGGGCGACCCATGGTGTGCCAAGCCGTGATAATGCCCATCCTCACCAAAGTAATTCAGGTCGATTGACTTTAGTTCATAATGGGGTCATTGAAAACTATGCGATTCTAAAACGTGAATATTTGAAGGATGTTGCCTTTAAAAGTGAAACGGATACGGAGGTCATCGTTCAACTCATAGAGAAGTTCGTAAACGATGGTATGGAAGTGGAAGAGGCGTTCCGTCAAACACTCACTCTATTAGAAGGCTCATATGCAATCGCCCTATTGGATGCTGAAAATAATGAAACCATTTTTGTCGCAAAAAATAAAAGCCCGCTGCTAATCGGCGTCGGAAAAGACTTTAACGTTGTCGCTTCGGATGCAATGGCCATGTTGCAAGTCACAGATCAATTCCTTGAACTGATGGATAAGGAAATGGTTATCGTGACAAATGAAAAGGTAACGATCAAGAATCTTTCCAACGAAGAAGTTATGCGTGCTCCATACACTGCTGAACTAGATGCAAGTGATATTGAAAAAGGAACGTATCCTCACTATATGCTCAAAGAAGTCGACGAGCAGCCAGCTGTCATACGTAAAATCATTCAAGCATACCAAAATGAAGAAGGTAAACTTGCAATCGATTATAGCATTACTGAAGCCGTAAGTGAGGCTGACCGTATTTATATCATCGCTTGCGGAACTAGCTATCATGCAGGGTTGATTGGTAAGCAATTCATTGAAAAAATGACGGAAATACCGGTTGAGGTCCATGTGGCATCGGAATTCACTTACAATATGCCGTTATTATCGAAAAAACCGCTATTCATCTTCATTTCACAAAGTGGTGAAACTGCAGATAGCCGTGCCGTGTTAGTGTCCATCAAAGCGCTAGGTCATAAAGCCTTGACCATCACGAACGTACCTGGCTCTACATTGTCACGTGAAGCGGATTATACGCTCTTGCTGCATGCTGGTCCTGAAATTGCCGTTGCCTCAACAAAGGCCTACACAGCTCAAGTGGCGGTCTTGGCCATATTAGCAAATGTAACTGGCCAATTCGGTAACATGGAGTATGATTTCGACCTTGTAAAAGAGCTTGGAATCGTTGCAACGGCAATGGAAGCCCTATGTGATTCGAAAGAAGAGATGGAAGACATCGCCCGTGAATATTTGTCCGTTACAAGAAATGCCTTCTTCATTGGCCGTTCCCTTGACTACTATGTTGTTCTTGAAGGGGCGCTTAAGCTGAAGGAAATTTCATACATTCAGGCGGAAGGCTTTGCTGGCGGCGAGCTTAAACACGGAACGATCGCCTTGATTGAAGAAGGTACACCTGTCATAGCCCTTGCTACTCAGGCAGGCGTCAACTTAAGCATCCGTGGTAATGTGAAGGAAGTGGTTGCCCGCGGCGCCAACCCTTGCATCATTTCCATGAAGGGTCTGGAAGAAGAGGATGACCGTTTCGTCATCCCGGAAGTGAATGAACTATTAACACCCCTTATCTCTGTTATCCCGCTGCAGCTCATTGCTTACTACGCAGCCTTGCACCGCGAATGTGACGTGGATAAACCACGTAATCTTGCGAAAAGTGTAACGGTTGAGTAAGTTTGAATGAATGCAATGTAGATTATAAAAAGTTGCGAAGCTTTACCCCTTTGGCTATGATTAGCCAAAGGGGTATTTTTATGTTTAAAACAACGAGAACCTCTCAAGTTGACAAGTGGATTAGAAGACCGAGGTAATAAGAATCGGTGTGCAGTGTAATGCAATCTATCAAATCCATCAGTAGGTAGTCATGGCATCCATTAGTGCAATGTTAATGATCTTCCTATGGTGCATTGTTGAAAATGAAGTCTTCATAAAATTTTTTTAATTTAGGAGAGAATGACATGGAAGTCTTTGCAGAGTTTTTAACGAATATTGATAACCCGCAACATAGGGAACGAACGGAAGAAGTCCTGGCTTGGGTATCTAAGAAATTTCCAAATCTAATGCCGAAAATTGCGTGGAATCAGCCTATGTTTACCGATCATGACACATATATTATTGGCTTTAGCGTAGCCAAACATCATTTGGCTGTTGCCCCTGAAAAGGCAGGGATCGATCATTTCTCTGATGCAATCGTGCAGGCTGGCTATGATCACACCAAGCAGTTGGTACGTATCAAGTGGGACAGTCCGGTTGATTACTCATTACTTGAGAAAATGATCGAGTATAATATTTTTGATAAGGCAGACTGTTCAACTTTTTGGCGGAAATAAATAAAAATCGGAGGGTGGGCTGAATCTCTATTAAAGTGTCCATTATTCGGGGTTCTGTTCCATATTAGAAGTGAAACGATGTGGTCCTGAGGTTATAAGCTCTCCATAGGCAAAAAGGCATATGCTCCGTCCTTAATGACCTACCTTTACGGTTGCGACTCCATATAGTTTAAGTTCAAAAAAAGCACAAGGAGTTCCAAGTTTGGAACTCTTTGTGCTTTTGTTTTTTGATAAAATCGAGATAACAAATATTACAACCAAACTACTTAAGATATTAAATCAAAAATTCATAAGGGGTATCTAAGGAAAAAATATTAGGTGAGGTGAAGAGATGAAGAAGTTATTATACCTTTTTATATTAATAATTCCTGTATTTTGGTTTGGATTTAATCCCACATCAACCTTTGCAAGTTCTCCAACTGAATTAAAAGAGGAAAGCCAATCAGGTGAGTTTCTGACAGAATATACAACTCTATCAGGCTCTGATGTACTTTTAGGTCAAGAAATACCTATACTTGTAGATGAAAAAACAGGAGAAATCACGAATAATAGAATTGGTATATCTCCTGTGTGTGCTACTTGTAATCGGTATACTTGGAAAACAGCCACAGATAAACGACAATCAAGTGTCTTTCACAAAAAAGTGACTGATACTACAAACTGGAGTCTTAACCTTACCTTCAGGGTGGAGATAGCTGGTAAATTAGTTATTTCTGGTGGCGGAGAAAAGGTATATTCGGCAACGAAAAAATGGAACCAATACAAAGAAACATGGAAATTGACTGGAACTCTAAAAACATATAGTCCAACTGGTAATTTGATAAAAACAGAGCAAAGAAATGCAACTTACATTAAATATAAAAAAATGGCAATAAAATAAGTTGAAAACAGCACAAATATAAACCCTTATTCTAATATGGCTTCTTTGAAATTATTGTATAATAAAGGGGTAAGAATGGATACTGAAATTAAGCAAACACATCGTTTTATATTATACATAACTATACTAATTATGATTATTTTTCCTTTTGTCCAACTTACATTACAAGAACTTTTTTTGCAAATAAACAAACAATTATTTTTCTTTATAAGTAAACTGGTTATTATCTATGTTCTTTTTCTTTTCTTAAAAAAGAAAAAAATAACCTTATCGAGCATTAGGCTTAATAAGGTACATATAAAATATATTCTTCTGGGTATTTTAATGGGGAGTATAGCTCATATGCTAACTGTGTTTTTTGGGAGGAGCCAACATTATCTACTAACGGGCGAATGGCTTACTGCTGAAAAAATTGTTGGTACACTTATGGAGAGTAGTAAAAACATAAGTTTTTACAGCATTATGATGATTGGCTTTTCAGTGGCGATTAGTGAAGAAATTCTTTTTAGGGGTATATTATTAAAACAATATCAGAGAATGAACATAAAATCGGCCATAATTTTAAGTGCTCTTATTTTTAGCATTTATCATATGACGGTAGGAAATTTTGTTTTTGCATTTGTAATGGGTATTTCTCTTGCACTATTATCCATCTATACTGGGAGTATCGTCCCGGCTATCTTTTTTCACTTTTTGGTGAATGAAATAATGAGGATCATCATGCATTTCCCGGATAAGGTTACTGAAACTTATTTTAAGGTAATGGTATCTCCAATTACCACCATAACTGGTTTAATACTTTTTCTATCTATATTGACTTTCTTATTTGTAAAGGTAAGAAAAAATAACCATTTTCAAAGTGGAAAAGTTAAATTCTTTGATGGATATATTATTTTGTTGTTTTTGATGTATGTTATTTTCCTAACATAAATTTTAATCAAAGATAATACAGGTATTATAACGATTTCATTTAAGCGGAATGTCCATATTTATTGCCAACAACAATTTTTCCGGCTTGTTAATCGTTAGGTATCAAATTCGCTTTTTGTACCCAACGTTTATAATATAAGTAATATTAATATGTTTAAATTATCCAATTCCTATTTCGATCTTTTAAGGAAGTTTCTCCGAAATTTCAAACAATCTTTAGTAGAAGTGTTGATATTACAATATAATCATCAACGAACGGGCAGTGTTTTTAAAAATAGCAGGCAGCATTAATGATTAAAAAGGTTTTTAACAATCACAAAACCCTCACGAAACAGGCAGCAGTATCGTAAAGGTCGTTCCTTTTTCGAGTTCACTTTCCACGGATATGGTCCCTTCATGCATCTTTATAATTCTTTTCACGATGGACAGACCTAAGCCGCTGCCGCTTTTTGTACGTTCCCTTGCCAGGTCGGCTTTATAGAATCGCTCGAAAATGTGAAACTGGTCCGTTTCGGATATGCCAATTCCATTGTCGGATATCGTTATAGATGCCAGGTCATCAATCTGCTTTAACCGAATCGTGATTTTTCCACGATGGCGGGTGAATTTGATACTATTGTGTATTAAATTTGTCCATACTTGGCTCATTAAATCCTGGTCTGCAAAAATTCGAATCTTTTCTAAAGCTATATCCAATTCGAGTTCCTTTTCCAACCACGTAGGTTCACAAGCCAAAATAATGGTTCGTATTTGCTGATCCAGCCGGAAATCTGTCCTTTCAAAAGGATGATGCTCGGATTCAAGGGATGTAAGCTTTAGAAGGTTATCACTTAATTTAGATAATCTCCTGCTCTCTGTCTCTATTATATGAAGATAATGATTTCGTTCTTCAGTTGTCAGCTTATTAAATTGAAGAGCTTGGGCAAAACCTACAATGGAGGTTAGGGGCGACTGTATTTCGTGTGAGACGTTAGAGATGAATTCCTGCCGCATTTCTTCCATTTGCTTCAATTGCTTGGCCATGTGATTGAAGTGGTTAATGATATCGGTCATTTCGTTTTTCTTTTCCATTTTAAAATCCAATTGTACATTATAATCGCCATTTGCTATTTTCCTTAAGGCATCTATGATCTCGAGGTAAATATTTACCCGTTTATTGTGATGGATAGCGCGGATAAGATAACCGATGGATATCATGATTGCGATGCTTGTCATGATAGTGGCCAGAAACCGAACATAATCGGGTAACCTTAATGGCAATAGCTGAATGATATAGTAACCGGCCGAAAAGCAAATTGAAATAAACGTAAGAAAAAACAGTATGCCAAGTGTTTGTTTGAAAAATCGATCGCTTCTCATCTCGTTATCTCCAAACGGTAGCCCAATCCCCAACTCGTTTTAATCCGGAAGGGGAATTCCGATTCCGGAAACCGTTCTCTCACTCTTTTAATATGAACATCGACAGTTCGTTCATCACCTTCATAATCATAGCCCCAAATGTCTTCAATAAGATCTTCCCTGGAAAAAGTTTTTCCAGGATAGCTTGCTAATTTAAACAACAATTCGAATTCTTTTAATGGAATTGTATATTCCTGGTCTTTGAATGACATTTCATGCGTGTTGCGATTCATCTTTAATTCGCCGATATTTAATGTTTGTGAAATAGTGATTTTATACCGTTTTAATAATGCTCTTATTCTAAGAACCAATTCGATCGGTTCAAATGGCTTTACAAGATAATCATCTGCCCCAAGACCGAATCCTTTTACTTTTTGTGTTGTTTCCCCTTTTGCAGTCAGCATTAAAATGGGGATATCACTAAATTCCCTTAACTCTTTGCATAATTGCCATCCATCCATGTTAGGCATCATAATGTCGATGACTGCCAAATCTATTTTCACTTTCTCCATTACTTTCAATGCTTGCAGTCCATCCGAGGCTTCATATAAATCAAATCCTTCTTTTCTTAACAACAGGTTTATAAGCTCGCGAATATGTGCATCATCATCGACTATTAATATCTTTGTCATCCTTCTTCCTTCCTTTCGGTGAATTAGGCCAGTTCAAGTTTGTGCAACTGCTGTTGGGCAAATTCGCGATATAATGAATGCGTATTATACAGCTCTTTATGTGTACCGCTACCTGTTATTCTCCCTTTTTCCAGGAAGATGATTTGATCTGAACCGATAACGGTCGATAGGCGGTGGGCGATAACTATTGTTGTTCGGCCTTTCATTAAATCATTCAATGCCTGTTGAACGACATTTTCCGATTTGCTGTCTAGGCTGGAGGTGGCTTCATCAAGCATTAATATTTTAGGGTTTCTTAAAAATGCACGAGCGATTGCAATTCTTTGCCTTTGACCGCCTGATAATTTCATGCCCCTTTCACCAACCTCTGTATCAAATCCGTTGGGAAGCTCGGAAATAAACTGATCTGCATACGCCATTTTAGCGACTTGATTTAATTCCTCATCCGTTATATCCTGATACATTCCATAACAAATATTATCTCGAATTGTGCCTGATACAATTGGACTTTCTTGTGAAACATAACCAATCTGGCTTCTCCATGAAAGGAGCGTGAAATCATTTATGGACTTCCCGCCTATGGCAATGGAGCCTTGCTGTGGTTTGTAGAAACGCTCGAATAAAGAGAAAAGTGTCGTTTTTCCGCTGCCGCTTGGTCCGACAATTGCAGTGACCTTACCAGCTTCAACGTTAAAGCTTATATCTTTAAGTACCTGTTCTCCATTATTATAACTATAGTTCAGGTTCTCCACGCTGATTGATTGACTTATATTTTGAACTGGCTGCATCGCATCTTCTTCTTCAACTGAATCCAGAATGGAAATGATGCGCTCTGTGGCACCCGTTGCTTTTTGGAATTGTGTAAAGAAACTGGCTAATTGAGCCATGGGCATGATAATTTGAAAAAGATACATAATGAATGCAACCAAAGCTCCAGCTGTCAGGGCTCCTGAAGAAACTCGCATTCCCCCATAACCTAAAATCAGCACGAGTAATGCCATCATGACAAAACTCATTAGCGGCGCAATCAAAGCTTGGATTTTTGCCTCCTTTAATCCGAAATGAAATAATTTATGGATTCCTTTTTTGCCATTTTGATATTCCAAAGCTTCTGCATTCGATGCTTTAACAAGGCGTATTTCCGTTAGCACCTGCTGAAGGACTGAGGTGAAGCTTGCTGTCTCATCCTGCATCCCTTTTGAAATTTTATGCATTTTTTTCCCTAGTGGCATTAATATCAAAACAGAGAGTGGGATGGCAATGAACATCAACAATGTCATTTTCCAATCCAGTACAAATAACACGATCATGGAGCCAACGATGGAAATAATGCCTGTAACGAAATTAGAGAGGTGTTCAGAGATTAATCCCTTCACTACAGTTGTATCATTTGTCATGCGACTGACCGTTTCACCCGATGGATGCTCATCAAAATAACTCACGGGTAATACGAGTAATTTTTTCCATAGTTGATCGCGGATACCCGCCACTACAGATTGACCGATTCGATTTAATAAATAGATGGAAAATCCACTGGCCAATGCTTGAACAATGATGGCAAGAACGAGAAGTGTGATCCTTTCAGTGCTTAGTGAACTGATTGAAAAATCATTAATTAGATTTTTTGTGAATAAAGGGACTAATAAACCTACACCTGTTGTACCTAGGCTTAATGCTAATGCAATCCCTATCATTAGTTTAGAAGGCTTCGTTTGATGAACTAACCGAATGAACTGGCGCCATCCTTTTTGTTTTTTCTCTTCTGACATATGTTAATACATCCTTTCTTGATCTTCATAGGGCAAGTATATAAAAAAGTTATGAATTGAATATGAACTCCTAAGTATTTTTCTATTTAGTCTTAGTTATTCCACGAAATTACTGGTGAACTTTTTCTGAATGATAAATTTGAAAAAATATGGCGGACACTTAAAATAGTGTCGGCCTTTTTTAATGAAGATTCAAGAAAATTAAATATTCGATGGTATGTGTAAGGACCTCAAGGCTAGATCTGATGGGATAGGTAAAAAGATATATTGATATCTTGATTTTTAATGCATTTTTAATAATAAATACCTACATAAGCTAAATACTTACCGCTTTTAACCGATTAAATATGGAGATACAAAAAACAGATAAGTTAGGTGAAAAGAATGATTATTTTGAATGAGTCCATTGTGTCGCCAATTCTTCTAAAGGTGTTAGAGAAACAGCAAATTCCAGTACTGGAACAAGGGCAATGGGGAGACACTTTAACATCGGAAAAGCTAAACATTCAAAAAGATACAGAATTTTTCAATTCCATGGAAAAGGAAAAAAGAATTCTTACAAACTCTGAAAATGGCATAACAGTATTAGGTCATTTTCAACCAAATAGCAATGAATACATTTGGTCAAAGTTATTGAAGGATAAGAGTCAGGTACGAAATTTGACGAAATCTTTATATCCTGATTTCTATTTCCAAGATATCGATTTATCCATAATAAGTGACCTGGATAAAAATCAAATACCGTATCCAGTGGTTATCAAACCCAATATTGGCTATTCAAGTGTAGGGGTGCACAAAGTCAAGAATGAGCAGGATTGGGAAATAGCCGTGAACCAGCTTAAAGCGGATTTACTTCATTCGGGTGGATTATATGATTCAGAAGTGGTCGATTCCCAGACCGTTTTAATAGAAGAGTGGATTCAGGGTGAAGAGTATGCCATTGATGGTTATTACAATCAAGATGGTGAACCGGTCATTTTGAATGTCTTCAAACGATTATTCAAGGATGATTACGATACTTCCGATCGAATTTATTATACTTCGAAGTTGGCCATCAATGAAATCTATCATGATGCACTAAAGTTCATGAAGAATATCCAAACGATCCTTCCACTTAGGAATTATCCTATACACTTTGAAATTCGCAAAAAGGGAGACCACGTGATACCCATCGAAATCAATCCCCTGCGTTTTGCTGGGGCGGGTACAACGGATCTAGGTTACCATGCCTATGGAATGAATCTGTATGAGCACTATTTTTCAGGAACGAAACCCGATTGGAATCGGATATTGGAAGAGATGGACGATCATATATATAGCTTTTTCTTTGCAGAGGTTCCACTGGAAATAAATCTGGAGGATGTTTCATGTATTGATCATGATGGACTTCGTCATGAATTCGAACATGTATTGGAATATAGACATCTTCCTTTCCAAAATGACCGGAGCATGGCAATCATCTTTTATAGAAGTGAGGATTTGAATAAAAATCTCCAATTGCTTCATTTGGACTTAATACCATATTTGACTATAAAACACCTGGTTTTAATCTAAGGGGGGCACGGAAATGAAATTTTCAAAGCTAAATCCTAAAAAATCTTTGCTGGCAAAACTATTCTTGTTTTATATTATTCCATTCGTACTTTTCGCAGGGGTCATGGGCCTTTGCTTTTCTTATATTACTAATAAAATGATCAATGAGAATGTCCTTCCGCAATTCGATGAGCGTCTTTCTGAAAATGCCCACAGCTTAGCAGCAAGCCTCAATCCCACTGTGATAAACAATGCTTCGGTGCGGGGAGAAGAGATTAAGCGGAAATTAGATGCCTTTGTTGAAGATAAAAAGGGCATTGAATATGTTTATGTACTGAAGCGGGAGAATGATGCCGAAATGATTGTAGCCCTGAACGGCAGCGAGGACTTCATGGTGGAATCCCCTTTCACGCCGGAACAGGCAAAATCGATAAATGGAAACCAAGGCGTATTAAGTAAAATATATAAAGATAAATGGGGTACACACAAGTCATACTTTACGCCAATCAAGGGAACGGACGCGATTGTCGGAATCGATATGGATGCAAAATTCATTGATGAATTGAAAAGCACAATGATATTCTATAATATCTTATTTCTTGCAAGTGTCATTATATTAGGCGTGCTATGCGCCGTTGTCATCGGTAAAAAGATCTCGGGACCCGTCAATGAGCTTGTTGGTTACACGAATGAAATGGCAGAAGGAGACTTAAGTAAATCGATGCCCATTGGCAGACAGGATGAGATTGGCGATCTGTCATATGGATTCGAAGAAATGAGATTAAGTTTGTCCCATATAATTCAGAATGTCCGTGAACATGCTCAAAAGATGAATCAAACGACAGTGTCCATTCACCAATCCTTTGAAGAGATGGTGGAATCCTATGGCCAGATAGTAACGGGGACAACGGAAGAGGCAAAAGCTTCAGAAGAACGTGCCCATCATATTGACCGAATTTCCAATATGATCAGTGACTTAACGGATACAATCCGTTTAATGAGCGAGCAAACGAATAAAATGAATGAATTTACCATGCATGCGAATACACTTGCAGAACAAGGAAGTAAACAAGTGCAGGATGTAACGAGCCAGATGGATAAAATCTTGGAAAATGGCCAAGCGAATAAAGTCAATTTGGTGAGCCTGGAAGAGGATGTAGTGAAGATAAATGAAGTGATAGGTTTAATAAGGGTCATTGCTTCTCAAACGAACCTGCTATCACTTAATGCTTCCATAGAAGCGGCACGGGCGGGGGAGGCCGGCAGAGGTTTTGCTGTAGTCGCTCAAGAGGTGCAAAAATTGGCTGTGCAAACAGATGAATCCATTGATATCATTTCAGAATCGATCATGCGGATTAATGAACAAACAGCCAAAGTCATCCAAAATAACGATGGAAGTTTCCAGGATATATTAAATGGTGTTTCCTTAGTGGAAAACAATGGCGAGATTTTCAATAAGATATTCGAATCCGTAGAGAAATTGTTGGAAGGCACAGAACAATTAGCGACCCATTCGAAAAAAATCAACGAGTCCTCGGATGAAAGCCTAGCATCCATTCAGGAAATAGCAGCGATTTCAGAAGAGGGAGTCGCAACAACGGAGCAAATCTCTGCGGCTGCCATTCAACAAAGCTCCATAATGACTGGATTGAAAGAGCAAAACGAAGAGTTAGCAAACGAAGCGGCCATATTAGAAGAGATGGTAGAAAAGTTTATTACGAAAAAATAATTTTTTACATCCCTTAAGCTTTGTTTACGGGATGTTTTTGTTTGTGGAAA
Organism: Peribacillus sp. YIM B13481; assembly: GCF_042787985.1. NCBI lineage: Bacteria > Bacillati > Bacillota > Bacilli > Caryophanales > Bacillaceae > Peribacillus > Peribacillus sp. YIM B13481. The sequence goes on along the minus strand of NZ_JBHZPE010000028.1, from coordinate 43,352 downwards.
TGCATGTGAGATGTCATCTGGGCCAGTAAGCTATAACACATAGAGTCCATTCATGCTTATTTGATGAATTTAAAGAGTATTAAAAATTGCTTGAAAAAAGTTTGCCCAAACTATTTGCAATCGCTGCCATTTAATGTTATGCTTAGTCTTAATTATTTTTGTTCGGTACTAAGGATACTAAAAGTACTACTTTTCGTTTTCGATGATGACTTAGAGCAAGGATAGTAATACAATGTGCTTAAATGCACTAGGAGGCAACAACAATGGAACAAGGTAAAGTGAAATGGTTTAACGCAGAAAAAGGTTTTGGATTCATCGAACGCGAAAACGGAGACGACGTATTCGTACATTTCTCAGCTATCCAAAGCGAAGGTTTCAAATCTTTAGACGAAGGCCAAGAAGTTACTTTTGAAGTAGAACAAGGTCAACGTGGACCTCAAGCTTCTAACGTTCAAAAAGCATAATTTCAAAAACAAATAAAGACAGATCCTAGTTATAGGGTCTGTCTTTTTTGTTTTGTGAAAATACATAACAAAAAACCCTGCTCAACGATGAGCAGGGTAAATGGTACAAGTAAAGTAAAACGCTTAAAAAGGTTTGACTAAGTATATCATAGTTCTTCAAGAAAATACTAAATTAAATATATTATACTTATCAAGGTACGGATAGGGAATTACTGAAATCATTGGATTGAAGGGGCGTGAAGGACTTCTTTTTTTTTCACTGGCAGATAAAAGTTTCGGTTCACGCGATTCGAGAAGGATGGGTTCCTGGAAAGAGGACAGGCGGATATTCTGGGGCCTGTCTTTTTTTGTTCAGCAACATTCTAGGGGGGCGAGAAAAATCGTGGATGTGAAACAAAAAAGTGATACCCACATATAAAGACATATAGGGTACTTTCACTATGCCGTTTGGAGGAAGGGGAAAGATTCTTAAACATTCCAATATGGATTTGAATATTCGGGGAATTATGTTATATTATAATCAAACGCAGATTTGAATGAGGGTGTGAGAAGATGACGGAACTGAAAGATGTATGTGATGTCCACCTGCATGATGAAATGAAGGTTAATCGCATACAAGAAGAGATGAGCCAGGTGAATATATCCAGCATGTCGAAGCTGTTTAAAGTGATAGGTGATGAAAATAGGGCGAAGATAGCTTATGCGCTCTGTACGGACGAGGAATTGTGTGTGTGCGATCTGGCCAATATCATTGGTGCTTCGATGGCGACAACGTCACATCATCTTCGTACACTTTATAAACATGCAATCGTAAAATACCGAAAAGAAGGAAAGTTAGCTTTTTATTCTTTGGATGATCACCATATAAAGCAATTGATTCTCATTGCATTAGAACATCAGCAGGAGGTAAAGGTCGATGGCTGAGTCCCCATTAAAAACGTATCGTATTCAGGGTCTATCCTGCACGAATTGTGCTGCTAAATTTGAAAACAATGTCCGTGATCTGGAGGGTGTGAAGGAAGCCAAAATTAACTTTGGTGCTTCAAAAATTTCTATACAGGGAAGCGCGACAATTGAAGAGATTGAAAAGGCGGGGGCATTTGATAACCTGAGAATCCGGGATGAACAGGAACAGGTGACGCAAAGGGAACCAATTTGGAAGCAAAAAGAAAATATTAAAGTGGTGTTCTCGGTTATCCTTCTGCTAATCAGTTGGATATTGGATAAGCAATATGTTGATGGAGGCACCATACCGATAATCGGTTATGCGGCTGCAATCATAGTTGGAGGATATTCATTATTTTTCAATGGGGTGAAAAATCTTGCCAGACTTCGTTTTGATATGCACACCCTTATGACGGTTGCCATCATCGGAGCGGCCGTGCTGGGTGAATGGGGCGAGGGGGCAACTGTCGTCATTCTATTTGCAATAAGTGAAGCGCTGGAAAAATATTCAATGGATAAAGCACGTAATTCCATAGAATCCTTAATGAATATCGCACCTAAAGAAGCCTTGATCCTAAGAGGGCATCACGAAATGATGGTTGCTGTTGGTGAGATTGAAGTAGGCGATATCATGATCGTTAAACCCGGCCAAAAGATTGCCATGGATGGCAGGATCATGAAAGGGGCCTCGACACTTAATCAAGCAGCCATTACAGGGGAATCCGAGCCGGTTTTCAAAACGGTTGAGGGTGAAGTATTTGCTGGAACCTTAAATGGGGAAGGGCTGCTCGAAGTGGAGGTCACGAAGCGGGTCGAGGATACGACGATTGCAAAAATCATCCACCTTGTTGAAGAAGCACAGGCAGAAAAGGCCCCTTCCCAAGCTTTCGTGGATAAGTTCGCAAAATTTTATACGCCGGCTATTATGCTCATTGCCTTGGTCATTGCCGTGTTACCCCCGCTTGTGAACAATGGAGATTGGAGTGAATGGATTTACCGGGGATTGGCTGTACTGGTTGTCGGTTGTCCATGTGCTTTGGTCATTTCAACGCCCATCGCCATTGTGACAGCAATAGGAAATGCTGCTAAACATGGTGTGCTGATTAAAGGCGGGGTCCATTTGGAGGAAGCAGGAGCCTTAAAGGCGATTGCGTTTGATAAAACGGGTACTTTAACAAAGGGTGTACCTGAAGTGACTGATTTCACAGTATTGTCTGATGTGTTGAATGAACAGGACGTGCTAGCGATCGCTGCCGCTTTAGAAAGCAGATCACAGCACCCCCTTGCCACGGCCATTCTTCAAAAGGCGGAAAACCATGACGTGGACTATCATTCTTTATTGGTCGAGGATTTTACAGCAATCACCGGTAAAGGTATAAAAGGGAAAATTAATCAAGAAATCTATTACATTGGTAAACCCCATCTTCTTGAAGAAGTGGCAGGTATAGTTTTCCCTAATGATGTCCTAAAACTGATCAGCGGCTTTCAAAATGCAGGGAAAACAGTGATGGTGCTAGGCGATCAAATGAAGCTCCTGGCACTCATTGCGGTGGCTGATGAAATAAGGGAAAGCAGTAAGGAAGCAATTCGGAAACTGCATGCATTGGGCATTGAAAAAACGATAATGCTGACCGGGGATAATATCGGAACAGCAAAAGTAATTGGAGCTGCAGCTGGGGTTCAGGAAATTGAGGCGGAGCTATTGCCACAAGATAAACTGACCATCATCAAACAATGGAAACAAAAATATGATCGAGTGGCCATGGTGGGCGATGGTGTCAATGATGCGCCTGCCTTGGCAGCTTCCACGGTAGGGATTGCGATGGGCGGGGCAGGTACTGATACGGCCCTTGAAACAGCAGACATTGCCTTAATGGGTGATGACTTATCGAAGCTGCCTTATACAATCCGCTTAAGTCGCAAAACTTTAAAAATCATTAAGCAGAACATCACGTTTTCGTTGGTGATTAAAATCCTGGCCTTATTATTGATAGCGCCGGGCTGGTTAACACTTTGGATGGCGATTTTTGCCGATATGGGTGCAACATTATTAGTTACATTGAACAGCCTAAGATTACTGAGAATAAAAGAATAAAAGAATAAAAGAATAAAAGAATATGGGCTCCCTGGTGCATTTTAAGGTGCTGGGGAGCCTTTGTTATGCACTTTCCGATTGTTTCATGTGAAACTTGGAAAATATGCATCCATATTCCTTTGGAAACGTAAATAGATTTGAACAGGGAAAGTGTTAACGGTGTTCCAAGGGAAATCATGTTAGTCAACCAAAGTAATAATATCAATAGGATATATAGCATGATAGGTCATATTTAGTCCTGTTATTTATAGTTGAATTTATTTATTAGTAAAAGGAATTCTAATAAGAACATTTTGCTTGGCTAAGCAATCGTTATGCAAGTGATGGTTAGTATGCTACAATGTGGCTGACTTTTAGTGCAGTATGATAGGTATGGCTATGTGTAAGGTTATTGGGAGTACGGTATGTAGGAAGGGATTTGAAAGGATGGAATTACAGCAGAGGGCAATCTTGGTTGGAGTTAATCTCAACGGTCAAAAGGATTTTGAGTATTCAATGGAAGAATTGGCCAATTTAACGGAAGCGTGTGAGGTAGAGGTTGCAGGGGCCATCACACAAAATTTGCATCGGGTGAACTCATCACATTTTATCGGTACCGGGAAGATTGAGGAAGTAAAAAGTCTCGTTGAGTATAAGGAAGCTAACGTCGTCATTTTTAATGATCAGCTCTCACCTTCGCAACTTCGGAACCTGGAGAGGGACATGGATTGCAAGGTGATCGATCGGACAATCTTGATTCTTGACATCTTCGCGCACCGGGCGAAAACGAAGGAAGCACAGCTTCAGGTAGAAGTGGCAAAGCTTCAGTACATGCTCCCGCGCCTTGTTGGTTTAAGGGAGTCATTAGGGCGTCAAAGTGGTGGAGTCGGCACAAACAAAGGGGCAGGTGAAAAGCAGTTAGAGCTTGACCGTAGGAGAATCGAGGAAAATATAAGTGTTTTGAATAAAGAATTGGAAGAGCTTGTTGCGCACCGGCAAACGCAGAGAAAACAGCGGAAAAAGAATTCCATCCCTGTTGTATCCTTAGTAGGGTATACCAATGCAGGGAAATCTTCGATCATGAATGCCCTGATTGGGATGTTCCATCCAACAGCCGAGAAGCAGGTTTTGGAAAAGGATATGCTGTTCGCTACCCTAGAGACATCCGTTCGAAACATTCCGCTTCCGGATAAAAAGGAATTCTTATTGACGGACACGGTGGGCTTTGTGTCTAAATTGCCCCATCACCTTGTGAAAGCATTCCGATCCACATTAGAAGAAGTGGTAGAAGCGGATCTGTTGATCCATGTTGTCGATTTTTCCAACCCTAATCATGAACAGCAAATAGAGATAACTGATAAGACTTTAGAAGAGATAGGCATTAAAGGGATTCCAACGGTTTGTGCCTATAATAAAGCGGACCTTACCGATTTGGAAATTCCGCAGGTGAATCGTGGATCTGTATATATGTCCGCAAAAAACAAAGTCGGCATTGAGGAATTGATCAATCAAATTCGCGGACATATTTTTGTCGACTATACTCATTGTGAAATGCTGATTCCATTTGATCAAGGACAGCTGGTTTCTTATTTCAATGAAAATGGTCATATAACGGAAACTGAATATGAGGAAAACGGATATCGAATTAAGCTTGAGTGCAAGAAAACGGATTATGAAAAATATAATCGTTACGTTATTCATCCAGAATGAACCTTCCTGTTGATAAGTTGTTAACAGCTTGTTGATAAGTAGGAAAATAAATTTAATCTTGTGGATAACTTTGGTTGTAATGCTTTTGTTCCGCAAAAATAAAGAGAATAAAGCAATATGTTATGTGCATAAGTTGTGGATAAAAATAATAAGCCCAGGAAAACTTGAATAAAGTTTCTGGGCTTTTTTTATGTGGACAAAGTGTTGATAAATAGGTTTTCTGAACAAATCCTCAAAGAATATCAGAAAGTATGATGAATATTAAGTTTGAATGTAGAAAAATGACGATGTTTATCATTTGTTGTTAGGAAATATAACATGGATATTACAGATTGCATATCTGACAGCTGGCAATACTTTACACTTTGTATAATGTAACTTACTTTTTAACATTATAAAATAAAGAATAACTCATTTCTCAGATCAATCATCAGGATTTGAGTTTTTAAGATTAGTAGTTTCAATCCTTTAAATGTGAGGATTGTATTATTAGAGAAATGCATGCAATTCCTCCCTTTTTATTTTTCGAAAAAATAAATTTTTGGAAGGAGAATAGTAGATGAGTATGACGAGCCCGTTAAAAGGTGGCCTAGAGATTAACTTTCAGGAAGCGGAGAGGGGGCTGTCCCCAAGGGAAGCTTTGGAAGAATCGAATCGATGTTTATACTGCTATGACGCCCCATGTATCCAAGCCTGTCCGACAGGGATAGATATTCCGAGTTTTATCAAGAAGATAGCTTCAGGTAATTTTAAAGGGTCGGCCAAGACGATTATGACGGCCAATCCCGTCGGTGCCAGCTGCGCGCGGGTATGTCCGACTGAAGAGTTATGTGAGGGGGCATGTGTCCTGAACCATTCTACAAAGCCAATCATGATTGGCGATCTCCAGCGTTATTCCACAGATTGGGCCATCCAAAATAAACAAGCCCTTTTTAAGACCGGGAAGAAGAATGGCAAAAAAGTTGCCATTGTAGGAAGCGGTCCAGCGGGCTTATCTGCAGCAAGAGAATTAGCCTTGCTTGGCTACAGTGTAACCATTTTCGAAGCTGAAAAAAATCCAGGCGGATTAAATACTTACGGAATTGTATCGTTCCGTTTGCCTCAGAGCATTTCTTATTGGGAGGTCGAACAAGTAAAGAGTCTGGATGTTGAAATTAAAACGAATACACAGGTCGGGGTTGATGTTTCCGTAAATCAGCTGACTGCCGACTATGATGCGGTCATTTTAGCTATTGGCATGTCCGCTGTTCCGAAGCTTGGAATAGAAGGAGAAGATTTGGCTGAAGTTTATGATGCAATCGAATTCGTCAAGGCAACGAAAACGGAGGGCATCACTGATAAATTCATTGGGAAGAAGATGGCGGTAATTGGGGCTGGAAATACGGCGATCGATGCCGCGACCTGTTCTGTACGCCTAGGTGCCGAACAAGTGAGCATTATATATCGTCGTACCCAAAAGGAAATGACAGCTTATGATTTTGAATATGAGTTTGCAAAACAAGAGGGTGTCGGGTTTCACTGGCTGACTAATCCTTCCAGAATCCTGTCGGATGAAAGCGGTCAGGTAACGGGCATCGAGTGTGTGAAAATGATGCTTAGCGAGGCTGGGGAAGATGGCCGGCGCCGTCCAGTCACAATTTCCGGATCGGAGTTCGTCATACCGGTCGATGGAGTCATTCGCGCTATAGGCCAATCGAGGTATGTAGGATTGATTGAACAGTTTGGCATTCAACATGATGGTGGAGTCGTAACATTGGAGGGTGATTCCTACAGAACATCGAATGAAAAGGTTTTTGCGTGCGGTGACGTGATTTTCGGAAAAGGCCAAGGTGAGGCAATGGTTGTTTCAGCTGCCCAGCAAGGGAAGAAGACAGCCTATGAAATTGACTCGGTTTTAATGGGTGAAGCGGTGGATATTGCTTAATAATAATGAAAATTAGGAGGCTTATCATGGCTGATTTATCAATTGATCTTGCAGGTATTAAATCTCCCAATCCTTTTTGGCTTGCTTCAGCACCACCTACTAATTCGGGTTATCAAGTACAGCGGGCATTTGAAGCTGGCTGGGGAGGAGCTGTTTGGAAGACACTGGGTGATCCCATCCTGAATGTTTCATCACGTTTTGCAGCTGTCAGTTTTAATGGACAAAGAGTCGCCGGGTTCAACAATATAGAATTAATTACGGATAGGCCGCTTGAAGTGAATTTGAAAGAAATATATGAAACGAAGAAGAGGTTCCCTGATCATGCAATCATTGCTTCAGTTATGGTGGAGCCACAACAGGACAAGTGGCATGAAATCATCAAGCGTATAGAAGATGTAGGTGTCGATGGTTACGAGTTGAACTTTGGCTGCCCGCACGGTATGGCAGAGCGTGGGATGGGAGCTGCTTCGGGACAGGTTCCCGAACTGGTGGAAAAGCAAACATATTGGGCGAAGGAAGCCGCATCCAAACCTGTCATCGTCAAGCTTACACCGAATATAACCGACATTACGGTTACGGCTGAAGCGGCGGTGCGCGGCGGTGCGGATGCAATAAGCATGATCAATACGATTAACAGCTTAGCGGGAGTGGATATTCATTCATGGAATACGATTCCCCATGTAGGCGGCAAGGGGGCTCATGGAGGGTATTGTGGTCCTGCTGTGAAGCCAATCGCATTGAACATGGTGGCAGAGTGTGCAAGGAATCCAATGATTAATGTTCCCATCTCAGGAATAGGCGGCATTTCAAATTGGCAGGATACAGTGGAATTTTTACTGATGGGTTCAACCGGAGTGCAAATTTGTACGGCTGCCATGCATCACGGTTTTAGGATAGTGGAGGACATGATTGATGGCCTGTCCAATTACCTTGATGAAAAAGGGATATCGTCTGTGATGGATATTGTCGGTAAGTCTGTACCGCGCTATTCCGATTGGGGGAATTTAGATCTTAATTATAAGGTAGTTGCGCGCATTAATAATGATGTGTGCATTAACTGCAACAAATGCCATATTGCCTGTGAAGATACTTCTCATCAATGTATAGATATGTTAAAGGACACATCAGGCAGCTCCTACTTGAGGGTGCGCGAAGAAGATTGCGTAGGATGTAATCTTTGCTCGATCGTATGTCCTGTCGATGGGGCAATCGATATGATTGAATTGACAAATGAATTACCGCCAATGACGTGGAATGAACGCCAATCATTACTTGGGGGCATCGGCAGTGAAAGTGTTGATTTCGTAAAATGATGGAGGGATCGAATTTGAAGAAAATCATTAAAAATGGAACGATTGCAACGGCTGCAGATACGTATCAAGCAGATATATTAATTGAAAATGAGAAGATTGCAATGATTGGCAAGGACCTGCCTGCTGAGGGGGCTGAAATCATTGATGCAAAAGGAGCTTATATTTTTCCGGGGGGCATTGACCCACATACCCATCTCGATATGCCGTTTGGCGGGACAACCACAAAGGATGATTATGAAACAGGTACGATTGCCGCTGCATATGGAGGAACGACAACGATCATCGACTTTTGTTTGACCGCAAAAGGGGTGCCGCTAAAGAAAGCGATTGAAACATGGCATGAAAAGGCAAACGAAAAGGCCGCCATAGATTATGGTTTTCATTTAATGATCAGTGAGATTAATGATGATGTATTGGCTGAGTTGCCAAGTATCATCGATAATGAAGGGATTTCCTCCTTTAAAGTGTTCATGGCCTACAAGAATGTTTTTCAAGCAGATGATGCCACACTATACCGCACTTTGTTGCAAGCAAAGGAACTTGGGGCACTAGTCATGGTTCACGCCGAAAATGGTGATGTCATCGATTATCTTACAAAGAAGGCGCTTGCTGAAGGTAACACCGATCCAATTTACCATGCGTTAACAAGACCGCCGGAGCTTGAAGGTGAAGCAACCGGAAGGGCAGCTAAACTGACGGAAATGGCAAACGGTCAGCTCTATGTCGTTCATGTCACCTGTGAAGATGCAGTTGAAAAGATTATCGAGGCAAGAAATAAAGGGGTGGATATTTGGGGGGAGACCTGTCCGCAATATTTGGTCCTTGACCAGTCTTATCTTGAAAAGCCCCATTTCGAAGGATCTAAGTATGTATGGTCCCCGCCATTAAGGGAGAAGAAAAACCAGGAAGTGCTATGGAATGCTTTAAAAATGGGACAATTGCAAACGATCGGCTCAGATCAATGCTCTTTTGATTTTAAGGGTCAGAAGGACCTTGGACGTGAAGATTTCACGAAAATACCAAACGGCGGCCCAACGATTGAGGACCGCATGAGTATCCTCTTTTCTGAAGGGGTCATGAAAGAGCGCATTACCTTGAATCAATTCGTCGACATGACCTCTACGCGTGCTGCCAAACTATTTGGATTATTCCCTAAGAAAGGGACGATTGCAGTAGGCTCGGATGCTGATATTGTCATTTTTGACCCGGAAGTTGAAAGGAGCATTTCTGCAGATACTCATCACATGGCTGTGGATTATAATGCGTTTGAAGGTATGCAAATTACAGGTGAACCGGTTTCCGTCCTATCCAGAGGTCAATTCGTCATTAAAGACAAACAATTTGTAGGCGAAGCTGGAAAAGGGCAATTCTTGAAACGGGCAAAATATAATGCGGCGCTGAAGCAGGATACAGGGAAAAAGCTTTCAGTCTAACTTCGGTAAGGAATCTTGCAAATTAATATAGGGGGATTTTATATGAGTGAGAAGAAAGATTATTTAAAGTCTCCCGATTTGCTGCCTATACCTCATAGTGAGAAAAACATAAGTGCAGCCGGATTTGGTTTCATTTGGGTGGGCATGGCTGTAGTATTGGCTGCCTTCGCGATTGGCGGGAATGGTGTTCAAAGTTTATCCTTAGGCTGGGTCGTTCTTGCAACGGTCATTGCCTGTGTGGTTCTCGGATTTTTGATGACAATGACAGGGGATATTGGTGTTGAACATGGAATATCATTCCCAGTCTATATGAGGGCGCCGTTCGGTACGATAGGAACCCATATCCCTTCGGTTGTACGGGGGTTTGTAGCTTCATGCTGGTTTGGTCTTAACACTTACTTTGGAGCTACTGCAATGAATGCTATCTTTACAACCCTTTTTGATTTTGATAATTGGTTTACCTGCTTCCTCATTTTTGCCGTTTTACAATTGGTCAACACGGCAATGGGAATAAAATCGATAGAACGTTTTGCCGACTTGGCAGCGCCTGTTATCATTTTAATTTCTGGCTGGATGTATTTTACCCTTTCCGATAAAGCTGTGGCCCAAGGAAGAGATGTATGGTCCTGGATTGAAAGTCCAGTCACTGGCGGGGCTGCCGCTACGGCTTTCATGGTCGTCATTATGGCAAATATGGGATTTTGGGGCACATTGACTGCAGATATGCCGACCCTCTCTCGCTATATAAAAGCACCAAAAAATGAAAAAAATTGGTTCAAGCGCAATAAGGGGCAGATAATTGGGAATATTATCACCTATCCCATCACTCAGACGTTCATGGTCATTATCGGTGCGGTTTCCTATATGGCTGTTTCCAATTATGATCCCGTAGTTGCTATACAGGGATCAGCAAGTGGAATTGCTCTCGGCGTCCTTTTAATCATGATCGTATTCGCTCAATGGTCGACGAATACTACGGCTAATGTCATTCCCGCAGCTACCATTTTCTCCAATATCCTGGGTCCTAAATTGCCATTTTGGACGGGAGTCGTTGTGGCGGGGGTTATTGGGATAGTAGTTCAGCCATGGAGCCTGTTCGGCATCATAATAGAAGTTCTATTAATAATAGGCGGAATCCTGGCATCCATTGTCGGCATCCTGATAGCGGATTACTATTTCCTCCGAAAACGGAGGGTGAATGTACGAGACCTCTATGAGAGTGAAGGCCAGTATAAATATTTGAATGGAGTGAATTGGGCAGGAATCATTTCTTGGGTGATTGGCGGAATCGGTGCCACGATTTTTTCAAATTACTCGTTTATTATTGGCTTTCTTCTCGGCGGTGCAAGTTATTATTTATTAGCTAAGTATTGGTGGTTCAAGCAATATGAACAAGCTGAAATCATTGATCCCAGCGATGAGAAATATTTAGGAATTTCCGTTGGCAGGGATTGGAAGATTGGAAAAAGTCCAGAACTTGAGGAAGAGATGGTTTTTCCGGCTTCAACCGGCAAAGAGAACGTATGAAAAGGGGGAATGGAAATGTCCGAATATCAAGAGTATCGCTTAGAAAGGGAACAAATCGATTTTTTACTTGAAAGAGGATATCGAATCACCCGGGTTTCCGAAAGTTTAAGTGGAGCTTTTCTCGATTTTGAACTGATTGAAGGAACGAAGCAGGAATGGAAGCAATTGAACATCAAAACCCCGGAAGGAAGGAAATACTTCTCTACATTGCTAGTAAAAAAATTGCATTGAAATAGTTATGAACCGGGCCTATTCCTCACGAATGGGTCCTTTTTCTTGTTCCTGTTCGATTTTTTTGTAGAATTTTGACGTTAGATCTTCTAACAAGTGTCTGGAGATTTAGGGGTTGTCCGTTTATAATAGATTTTAAAGCAGTTTTATAAAAGGATGTGTATGGATGAATACGTCGATTACAATCGAGGAAATTCTAACACGCAAGCATTTTAATCTGACGGATATAATTGCAGGTAGCAGTGGGATAAAGCGTCAAGTGAAGTGGGTCCACTGCATGGAAGTCACTCAAATCAGCCATTTGTTAAATGGAAATGAACTGATTCTGACTACCGGTTTAGGGTGGAAAGATTGCGATGACACATTTCTATCCTACTTAAGACAGTTAATTGAATGCAATGCAGCTGGACTCTGTATAGAGGTTGGCGCAGACACCATGGCCGTGCCGCAATGTGCCATTGATCTCGCAAATGAACAGCAATTCCCTATCATCCTATTTCATGAGGAAGTCCCTTTCGTAGAAATCACTCAGGATATTCATTCCCTTATCATTAATAAACAATATCAAATGATCTCCAACTTAGAAAACTACTCCCAGCAGTTAAATAAAAATCTCCTCGAAATTGACCATTATGAACCAATTCTAAAATTTCTCCACAGCTATTTAAATGTACAGGTTATTCTTATCTTTAATGAAAACGATATAGCCAGCATTCCCAAAACGAAGAAAAAAATAACCTATCAAATGGTAGCGGACATATACGAAGAATCGAAATTCGATAAAACCATTCATAGACAGCCAATTCAAGTGCTCGGTGAAAATTATGCGGAACTGCTCATTTGCAGCAAAGACAGAGAGTTGACGGACTTTGATTCACTGATTTTGGATCGAACGGCTACCGCTTTGGCACAGCATCTATTAAGGGAGTTATATATTGAAGAAAAGAAAATGTCGGAAGAGAGTAAATGGCTTACAAATTGGATTGAAGGTGAGTATAGTGACGAAGCAATCCGGGAAAGGCTTTCCTATATTGATCCGAAAATGCAATTGGATGGCGGAATTGTTTGCATTTGCAAACAACACCCAAGATATAATAGAAGTTCTGCAAAATTAGATGGAACCTATTTTAAGATAATGTTTAAGACAGTTTTTGAACAGTACGGCTTTCAGATATTTTCTATGGAAATTAATCAGCATCTAGTTTTTATTTTAGGTGATAATCGTTCATCTGAAGATTGGAAATCAAGGGTGACAAGCGCAGTGGATCGAATCATGAAAATGGATGTTAGCGGGCGTAATCGAATGAGTTTGCTCTCCATTGGTTTTGGAAAGCATGTTCGAGGGTTAAGCGAGATTTATAAAAGTTATGAAACGGCCCGTGAGACTCTGCTGCTTCAGGATACATTACCAGAGGATAACAGGAGCTTCTTTTATCAGGATTTACATATGCATCGCATGATTTCGCTCATAAATAAACATGGTAATCTGGAGGAAACGGTGCACGAATATTTAGGTCCTGTCATTGAATACGACAAGCAAAACAATGGTGAGTTAATGCCTACCCTGAAGACCTATCTTGCTTGTAACGGTTCTAAACAGGAAACCTCAAAACAACTATTCATTGTCCGGCAAACGCTATACCATAGGCTTGAAAAATTAGAAAAACTGTTAGGTTCGGATTTTATGCGTTCAGATAAGCGTCTAGGACTTGAATTCATGATTTTTGCATTGGACTTCTTACAGTACAGCAGCAGGAAAGTCAGTGGAAAATATGTAGATAAATATATTGGGAAGTAAAAAATAGTACGAATGAAGGGTGTCCCGAGGACATCCTTTTTTGAATGTAGAAAGGGAAGCTAATACAAGGTTAATGCTGACATCAAACCTATAGAGCTTCTTGATGTCAGCATCTTTTATTAATATTCATTTTTTTTGGAAAGGCAGTGGTCACATTCCAAGAGGTAGGATTCAGCTTGTTCAGTAATAGGAGTACCGCATTCCGTACATTGTTTAGGTGGCAGTGTCCTGAAGAATTCCAATGGGTTTTTAGTTTGCATGATGATTCCTCCTTATGATTTGGTTTAGTTATTCTTCGCGTTTGGAAAGGCAGTGGTCACATTCCAAGAGGTAGGATTCAGCTTGTTCAGTGATATGGGTTCCGCACTCTGTACATTGTTTAGGCGGAAGTGCCCTGAAGAATTCCAATGGGTTTTTAGTTTGCATGATGGTTCCTCCTTTTTGATTTGGGTTAATTAGTCTTCACGTTTGGAAAGGCAGCGGTCACATTCCATTAAGTAGGATTCAGCTTGTTCAATAATATGGTCACCGCACTCGGGACAATGTTTAGCAGGGATATTGTTAAAAAATTCAATGGATTTTTTCATTTGCATGATGATTTCCTCCTTTTTAATGTTTTATTATTTTTTCGATCGATTTATTCCTCACGTTTGGAAAGGCAGCGATCGCACTCCAACAGATAGGAATCTGAGTGATCCACATGTGTTTCACCACATTCTGGGCAATGTTTAAACGTATCGATTATAAATGTCTCCGATTGATTTGCTTGCATGGTTCGCACCCTCCTTATAGTACAGTTATTGTTATTTGTTTGTTGTTATAATACAGTATATACCCGAATTTGGAAAATGTATAGGTATTTAACAGAAAATTTGAAATTTATTTCAAAAAGAGTCTGAAAACCTTATAGATAGGGAGTTTTTTTAACTTTTTTTTGTATTTCTTTTCACGGCAGCTTGGAAAATGAAGAAAAAATGGGTTTTATAAATGGGGAAAACAAAGGGGGGCGAAAGGGACAGACAATTTTAAAGTTGATTAGAATAGGTATTACTGTAACAGAAGAGGAACAGGAGGTTCAGGGGTGATGATTACCTGTTTCACAGTCCATGAACATATAAGAGCTGTTCAAAATGTCAGCAAACCGTCAAGCGGCAGCAATTATGAAAGTTCCTGCCAAACTTCTTTATTCAACAATCGGAAAAATTGTCCGTGTGGTTTTATTACTTCAGTAAAGAGGTAACTTGCTAGTAGATATACAATAAAGGGAGGTAGCATATGTCGAAAGTGATGATTATCATAAATCCATCTTCAGGTAGGGAAAAGGCAGGAAAGATTTTGCCGAAAGCGGAAAAGGCACTTGGTGATATATATGATGAGGTGTCCGTCCGTCAAACCGAAGGAGAGGGGGATGCCACGGATTTTGCCAAGGAGGCCTGTGAAGAGAGGTTCGATGCTGTCATTTCCATGGGTGGGGATGGAACGGTGAACGAGATAGTGAATGGGTTGGGCGAGCAGCAGCATCGGCCAATTTTCGGAATCATCCCACTAGGAACCGTTAATGATTTCGCTAGATCTTTGGGCATACCCTTGAATCCCAATACGGCCATTGAGATATTAAAGGACATGCATATTAAGGAATCGGACATAGGGAAGATCAATGACCGTTATTTCATGAATGTGTTGGCAGTAGGGGCGATCGCTGAGGCCACCTATAATGTATCCGTAGACCAAAAAACCCGCCTGGGGTCTTTTGCATATTTCATTGAAGGAGCAAAAGCGATGATTAAAAAGAATCCGTTTCCTTTAACGGTTGAACATGATCAGGGAAGGTGGATGGGTGAGGCTCATTTACTGATTGCAACAATGACTAACTCTGTCGGCGGTTTCGAACAACTTGCACCCGAGGCGGAAGTGAATGATGGAAAGCTGCACACATTCATCATTAAGGATTTATCACTTCCTTTTATCGTCAAGATCGTTCCCAGTTTAATGAAAGGAGAGATCAAGGGACATGACGAAATTGAATATATTCAAACATCCAAGCTCAATTTATCCACAACAGACGAACTTGCAGTCAATATCGATGGAGAAGAAGGCTTTCTCCTTCCATTTCAATCAAATGTACTGCATAAACACCTTCGTCTCTTTGTCCAGGGGAACTAAATGGTGTTTTAACATAAAGCAGTGCCGACTTGTTCTGTGGGTTAGTCTTTTCACAAAATGCTGATTAGGGTAAGCCAATCAGCTTTTTTCTTTGAAATCCGATGCTGATTTGAGTCGATTTTGTATTCATTCAATCACCTCAATTTTCATGGTGATCCATCACGCAAAAGGTATTATTATTCAGGAGTATTCTAGGCTAGAATAGTAAATGCATGAATGGATGGGTCTGAATATGTTACGATTATAGTTATGAGAATAGATGAGAGAGGAAGTTTGATGTTTGAATGGAGTTTTTTCTTGTTATATTAGCCCTTCTTATATTGATTGGAGTGTCTAATGTAATTAACCACTTTATACCCTTTATACCTGTACCATTAATACAAATAGCACTGGGTGTCATACTGGCACTTTTACCCCTGGGTATGCATGTTGAGATGGAGACGGAATTGTTTTTACTGTTATTCATCGCCCCTCTTTTGTTCAATGATGGCAAAAATGTGCCCCGCACTGCACTTTGGAAGTTGAGAGCACCCATTCTCATGCTTGCACTAGGCCTGGTATTCATAACGGTTTGGACAGGCGGGTATTTAATTAATTGGATGATTCCTTCGATTCCATTGCCAGCAGCATTCGCCTTAGCAGCCATTTTGTCCCCTACAGATGTAGTGGCAGTAAGCGCTTTGGCGAGTCGAGTTAAGTTACCTAAGAGCATCATGCACCTTCTTGAAGGAGAAGGGCTCATGAATGATGCCTCAGGTCTAGTTGCCTTTAAATTTGCCGTTGCAGCTACAGTCACTGGTGTTTTCTCATTAGTGGATGCAACGTTCAGTTTTATATGGATTTCGATTGGTGGTTTTGTAGGAGGAGCAATTGTTGCCTTCATCATTATCAGGCTCCGTGTATTTCTTCGCCGTTTAGGAATGGAAGATGTTACGATGCACATGTTAATCCAGATCCTGACTCCTTTTATTATTTTCCTCGCTGTGGAACATTTCCACCTTTCTGGGATTTTAGCGGTAGTGGCTGGGGGGATTGTCCATGCCATTGAACGAGACCGGGAAATATCACCAACTGTAGAACTTCAGGTCGTTTCAAAGAGTACATGGTCCGTCATTTTATATGTATTGAATGGTCTTGTATTCGTTTTGCTAGGTTTGCAAATTCCAAGCGTTGCGAAAATTATCTTTCAAGATCCAGTCTTCAATAATGGGCAAGTGATCCTATATATTGTGGTCATTACACTTTTCCTCTTTGCTTTACGATTCATTTGGCTTACTGCTGCCTGGTCGATTGGCTGGATGACGAAAAAAGCAGGCGCCCAAAAACCAGACTTCAAAGCAGCTGGAATCATTACCATTTCCGGTGTTCGCGGAGCTGTAACGTTAGCGGGTTCGTTCTCGATTCCGTATGTGTTGGCAGATGGAAGTCCTTTTCCGGAGCGTTCGTTAATCATCTTCATTGCAGCAGGTGTCATATTGCTGACTTTGATCGTTGCCAGTGTTTTTCTGCCAATCATAGCACGGGCAGAAGAAGAGGAAATCGTGGATAAGCAGGCTGATAAAACGAAAGCGGCTGCCATTCACACACATCAAGCGGCGATTAAAGTTATAGAATCCCAAATGACAGATGAAAACCGGGAAGCGGCTTTATCGATCATTTCGAGGTACTGTACCAAGATCAATGCACTGTCCTATGTAGAACAGGAGAAAGAGCCAGCTGCATTAAGGGAAGAAGAAAAGGGTCTTCGCTTTAAAGCCCTTGAAGCAGAGCAAAGATTTCTTGATAAACTTATTAAGGATGAGAAAGTGGACCGGGAAACGGCATTTATATGCAAAGAATATATCCAGCGTATGGAAGGCGCGGTTACAAACCGGATGAAATTCCGTTTTTTCAGGTCCGTAACGCTTTTCAGAAGAAGTATGCTGAGGGTTTTTAAATTATTTTTCCCTAATAAAAGTGAAATAAGAAGGATCAATATAGAGAGATTGGAAAAGGTGAGAGACCTTAAAAGCAGGATGTATAAAGCTGCCATCCAAGAGATACAAGCGGGTATCACTTCTGAAAATCATGAGACGTCTTCGATGATCATAGAAGAGTATAAAGTGTTGATATTAAAATGCAAACGTGAAAATAGAGGCCGTATCCCTAGTAAAATGGTCGATTATGAAAGGGAGCTATTCTATAAAGCGATCCAGGCAGAACGGGACGAAGTGCAGGATATGTTTGAAAAACGACAAATTTCCCGCGAGGTTGCCAATATACTCCGCAAGCAAATCAATTTACGAGAAGCCCTGACAATCAATGAAAGCACCCATTGATTATTTTAAGGAGCGCTGCCGATATATTCTGCAGTGCTTCTTTCATTTAGTGGAGGGATTTTAGGGTGACGCGTCGAATCATTGAGGTATCCAATAATTGATGAAAGCGGTGTGCCAAATGAAACAGGACAAGGAAATCGAGATCATCACCTTAACGCATTATTTACCGGAACATCATCACCAGCTGTCACAGTTTTATTTACCGGATACACAAACCCCTTTTTCGGCTCTGCCGGAAGAGTCACTGAAATATTGCCGAAAAGATGTTGACAGACACCCTTTCGTTATTTTGGCTGCGGGTATTCCGGTCGGGTTTTTCGTTTTACACATTGGGGAGAACATCAGCCCTTTCACCAGCAATAAAAAAGCGATATTACTCCGTGGATTTCTTGTTGATCAAAAGCATCAAGGGAAACGGATTGCGAAGAAAGCCTTGCAAATCCTTCCGGAATTCGCAAAAGGGATTTTTCCAAACAAGGATTCGATTGTACTGGCAGTGGACGTCAAGAATATGATTGCCAAAACTCTTTATACGAAATCGGGGTATCAGGATACAGGAATTCATAAAGAAGGCAGAAGCGGGTTGATGGAGATAATGGAATATAGATTAAATCATATGAACATGGAATAAGGAAATGAGATACGAGTATCGATATGAGGGTATTTAGACTTTTCGAATGAGAGAAGGTCTTTTTTTTGTCCAATTTGTTACAGGTTTCATTACGAAACTAATGAATTAAAGGGTCGCTTTTAATAATGCTGCTGCCTTATGGTACACTTTACTTAATGTAAATTTCGTTAATCGAGGTGTATTCTAATGAAAACGGTCGTAGTGGTAGGTGGAGGCATTACGGGTTTATCAACCATGTATTATTTACAAAAAGCTGCTAAAGCGAACAGTCTCTCCGTACGATTAATATTAATAGAAGGAAATGAGAAACTAGGCGGTAAAATCAGGACAGTGCATGATGGTCCATTTAAAATCGAAGCGGGTGCCGATTCGATTGTCGCCAGGAAACAAAATATAAAACCATTTCTTAAAGAATTGAACCTAGAAGATCAAGTTGTCTATAATGCGACGGGAAAATCATTTATCCATACCGATGGCGTGCTGAAGGGAATTCCTGAAGATGCCCTATTCGGAATTCCAATGAGCCTGGAGTCCCTGGCGAAAAGTGATCTGGTTTCTGCACAAGGAAAGGTCGATGCCTTAAAGGATTTCTATACAAAGAATGAGACGTTTACGAAAAACGACTCAATCGGTTTATTTCTTGAAAGTTTCTTAGGTAAGGAATTGGTGCAAAAACAGATATCACCTGTCCTATCTGGTGTTTATTCAGGAAAATTAAATGAATTGACCATTGCTAAAACACTGCCGGAGATGCTGGATTATAAAAATGAATATGGCAGTATCATACGCGGTCTATCGGAAAATAAGCAGAAATATCAAAGCAAGGGAAATAAGAAGTTCCTTTCGTTTAAAAATGGCTTATCGGTATTGATTGAACGTATTGAGGAAAGCCTCGATATGGTGGAAATTATAAAAGGGGTCAAGGCAGAAAAAATCAGAAAGAATGATGAGAGGTATATCATTTCATTGGCAAACGGTGAATCGCTGGAAACGGACTTCATTGTATTGAGTACACCGCATACCGCTGCCCAGAAATTATTGGGTGATCGGGAGTTGGATGAAGACTTCGACGGCTTAGTCAATAGTTCGATGATAAGCGTTTACCTTGGATTCGATATCCCGGACAGCATGCTTCCTAATGATGGGACAGGTTTCATTGCAGGTGATAATAGTGATTTGATCTGCAATGCATGTACGTGGACGAGCCGGAAATGGGAGCATACTTCTGAAAACAGTCAGCTTTTGGTAAGGCTTTTTTATAAAAGCTCTAGTCCGGACTATGAACGCTTACGGTCCCTTACAAATCAGGAATTAATCCAGGTGGCTTTACGAGACATTAAAAGCAGTTTAAGTATTTCTGGGACTCCAATTACAAGTGAAGTGACGAAATGGCATGAAGATATGCCGAACTACCATATTAAACATCCTAAAATCGTTCAATCACTGGAGGCGAAAATCTCCGAGAATTATCCGAATGTTTTACTTGCGGGATGTTCATACAATGGTGTCGGAATACCGGACTGTATTGCAGATGGTGAAAAGAAAGCCCAAGAGATTTGTCTGAAGTTGTAAAAGGGGGACTGCCATGTCATGTGGCGGTCCTTTTTTGCATGACTGGAAATTCCGTTTGAAGTTTCCAGCATTTCCTGTATAATAATATCCATAAAATTAAACTGGAAGTTTACTTATATAAAACTTTATCTACTTCATGTTTACTATAAGTAAACTAATTGAGGGTAAATAGGATGCAAATTGGAAAAAAAATAAAAAACCTTCGCTTGAAAAAAGGATTGACCCAGGAAGAATTGGGAGAAAGAACGGATTTAAGCAAAGGATATATTTCACAGTTAGAAAGGGATCTTAGTTCCCCTTCCATTGAAACTCTTTTCAATATATTAGAAGTACTCGGCTGCAAGCCGAAGCAATTCTTCGATGAAGAGGATCAGGTCCAAAAAGTAGTGTATGAAGAAGAAGCACAAACATTTTTTATCGATGAGGAACGAGGGTATCAAATTCAGTGGCTTGTGCCTGAATCGAATGAGAAGGAAATGGAACCGATTCGCCTGACCCTTCAGGAAAAAGGGGAATTCAAACAATTTGAACCATCCTTGTCGGAAACATTCGGTTATGTAATAAGCGGAAGAGTCATTGTAAAGCTTGGTACACATACGTATTTCGTCAAGGCAGGTGAATCAATTTATTTTCATGCTTCCGATGAACACCAAATCATCAATGATTTTGGGGGTCCATCCGAGTTATTGCTTGTGGTGACGGAATCATACTTATAGAATTCAAAGCAATTGCTATCGTCTATGTAAAGACGGATGAAGTAAGGTAATGGAAAGAGGGAAGTAGCTATGGCAAACGAGAATATAATACACTTCGATCAGGTTACGAAGCAATTCGATGATGATACGGTAGTTCTCGATAATGTTAGTTTTGAAATCGAGAGAGGGAAGTTCTATACGCTTCTGGGTCCTTCAGGCTGTGGGAAGACAACGATCCTTCGCTTGATTGCCGGATTTACGGAGGCCTCCAAGGGTGATATTTACTTTGAGGGAAAAAAGATCAATGATGTGCCAGCCAATAAAAGGCAAGTAAATACAGTATTTCAAGATTATGCACTTTTTCCGCATTTAAATGTTTTTGAAAATGTAGCATTCGGTCTTCGCATCAAAAAAATGAAAAATACCGAAGTGGAAATAAAGGTGAAGGAAGCCCTCAGCTTTGTTAATTTGGAGGGTTATGAAAAACGGGAGATCAGGGAAATGTCCGGCGGTCAGCGGCAACGTGTAGCGATTGCCAGGGCGATAGTTAATGAACCGGAAGTCATCCTGCTGGATGAACCGCTATCTGCCCTTGATTTGAAATTGCGTACAGAAATGCAATATGAATTGCGGGAGCTACAACAAAGACTTGGAATCACGTTCATCTTCGTCACTCATGACCAAGAGGAAGCATTAGCGATGTCAGATGAGATTTTTGTCCTTAACAAAGGGAAAATTCAGCAAAGTGGGCCCCCTACGGATATTTATGATGAACCGCTGAATCGATTCGTTGCCGATTTCATTGGTGAGTCGAACATTGTAAAAGGAAAAATGATTGAAGATTACCTAGTGGAATTCGTCGGCAGACAGTTCGAATGTGTAGACCAAGGTTTGAATAGCGATGAAGCTGTTGATATTGTCATCCGCCCGGAAGATTTAGAGATTACTTCCGTCAATCGCGGGAAACTGCAAGTTCGGGTGGACTCTCAGCTATTTCGCGGTGTGCATTATGAAATCAGCTGCTATGATCATGATGGGAATGAGTGGCTTGTCCAATCAACGAAGAAGGCAACAGTTGGAGATGAAATAGGTCTTTATTTCGATCCCGAAGCGATTCATGTCATGCGATTGGGTGAAACTGAAGAGGAATTCGATAAGCGTTTGGAAGCGTATCATGATGGGGAAAGTCATGCAGAATAAACTATCACGGAATATTTATTTCATACCCTATGTCTTATGGATTGCTTTATTCGTTGTCGCACCCATTTTGTTAATCCTTTACTATTCCTTCTTCGACATTGAAGGTAATCTTTCTTTGATTAACTATCAAAAGTTCTTTACACCAGTATATTTAAAAATGACTTTAAGCTCATTTTGGTATGCTTTCCTCATTACGGGAATATCCCTTTTAGTGGCTTACCCTACCGCATATTT
Organism: Peribacillus sp. YIM B13481; assembly: GCF_042787985.1. NCBI lineage: Bacteria > Bacillati > Bacillota > Bacilli > Caryophanales > Bacillaceae > Peribacillus > Peribacillus sp. YIM B13481. Next base: position 21,120 of record NZ_JBHZPE010000028.1, on the reverse strand, counting down.
GTTAACGAAAACCAAGCATAAGCAGTTGTGGCTTTTGCTGATAATCGTGCCTTCCTGGATTAATTTACTCTTAAAGGCTTATGCCTTCATTGGCATTTTTGGCACGTATGGTGTGGCGAATGGTTTTCTGGAGGCAGTAGGAATCGGAAAGCAGCAAATTCTCTTTACGGATTTCAGCTTCATATTCGTTTCGGTTTATATATTCATCCCGTTTATGATCTTACCGATATTCAATGCGCTGGATGAAATGAATCCCACCCTTTTGGATGCGGCCAATGACTTGGGAGCGTCCCGGTGGATGACATTCCGCCGCGTCATTTTTCCTTTGACGATAGATGGTGTAAAGACGGGATGCCAGGTAGTCTTCATCCCGGCACTTTCATTGTTCATGCTTACAAGACTAATTGCCGGTAATCGAGTCATTACGCTTGGTACGGCTATCGAGCAGCACTTCCTTGTGACACAGGATTGGGGAATGGGTTCCACAATCGCGGTATTTTTGATTATTATAATGTTCCTGATTATGTTTGTAACGGGTAACCGAAAGCAGGGTGTGTAAATTGGGTAGTAAGTTATCACCAATATCAAAAGGGTTTCTCGTTTTGATTTTTCTCATACTCTATGCACCGATTTTCTTTTTAGTCTTTTACTCGTTTAACAGCGGTGGAACGATGTATGACTTTAAAGGGTTCACCATGGAGTGGTACAAGGAGTTGTTCCAAGATACAAGGCTGTTGATCATTGTATTGAATACGCTTGTGATCGCTTTATTATCTGCACTGATCGCCACGATCATTGGGGTGATTGGAGCCATTGGAATTCGTTCCTTTACGAGCAGTAAAGCTAGGAATACGGTATTGTCATTGAATAATGTATTGATTGTCAGTCCCGATGTGATTATCGGTGCTTCCTTCCTGATTCTATTCACAATGGCTGGGATCAAGCTTGGATTCTACTCAGTACTGTTGTCGCATATCGCCTTCAGCATCCCGATCGTTGTGCTGCTGGTCCTTCCGAAACTTCAGGAAATGAGCCCTACCTTAATTGATGCGGCCCGGGATTTAGGGGCAAGCCGTTGGGATGTATTGACGAAGGTCATCCTACCATACATCTTACCAGGTATCTTTGCTGGTTTTTTTATGGCTTTGACTTATTCACTTGATGATTTTGCGGTTACGTTCTTTGTGACCGGTAATGGCTTCTCCACTCTATCAGTGGAAATCTATTCATTGGCCCGCCGTGGTATTTCATTGAATATCAATGCACTATCGACACTGCTGTTCGCCTTGACACTATTGTTGGTTGTCGTTTATTACTTTATAACTCAACGTGCAAGGCAAACGGGAATGGGGGGGAAACGATGAAAAGGCTGGTCCAAATGTTTTTAATCATTTCCCTCGTATCCGCCTTGCTGCTATATGCGATTTCAAGATTGAACTCATCACAGGGGTTTACGAGCAATAATACGCTTACCATCTATAATTGGGGCGATTACATCGATACGGATCTAATCGACCGTTTTGAAGAAGAAACGGGTATAAAGGTCATTTATGAGACGTTCGATTCAAATGAGGCAATGATGACTAAAATTGAGCAGGGCGGTACGACTTATGATATTGCCATACCGTCTGAGTATATGATTGATAAGATGAGACAAGAAGACTTATTGGTTCCCCTGGATCATTCCAAGCTACCAAATTTGAAAAATATCGACGAGCGGTTCATCAATCTGCCATTCGATCCGGAGAATAAATATTCCGTGCCTTATTTCTGGGGAACAGTTGGAATTGTTTACAACTCCAAGATGCTCGGTGGCAAAGAAATAACGGCTTGGGCGGATTTATGGGATAAAGATTTAAAAAATGAAATACTTTTGACGGATGGGGCTAGAGAAGTGATGGGCATGGGCCTGAACTCTTTGAATTATTCATTGAATGATATAGATGAAGAACACCTTCAAGAGGCAAAGTCCAAGCTTGATGCACTCACTCCAAATATTAAAGCGATCGTTGGAGATGAAAGCCGCATGCTATTGGAAACCCAGGAAGCGGCGATTGGGCTTGTTTGGTCCGGAGTGGCTTCTGAAATCATGGCTGAAAATGAAGATCTCGAATATGTGGTCCCTAAAGAGGGGTCCAATTTATGGTTTGATAATATGGTCATCCCGAAAACAACCAAAAATGCCGATGCGGCTCACCAGTTCATCAACTTCATGCTGGACCCAAAAGTTGCGGCACAGAATGCCGAATATGTAAGCTACTCGACCCCTAATAAAGAAGCACTGAAATATATGCCTGAAGAAGTGGTGAAGGATGAACGTTTCTATCCATCACCAGAACTGACAGAGAAGCTGGAAGTGTACGAAAACCTTGGGAAGAAAAACTTGGCCCATTACAACGAACTCTTCCTTGAGTTTAAGATGCATCGTAAATAATATAAGAAAAGCATGGTGTAAAGGTATCCCCCTTATACCATGCTTTTTTCTGAGTTTTTGACGTATGATCTCCGTTGCTTCGCCACCATTACCTATATATCAAAAGTCAATATAACGGTATAATTTAGAGCTTTGTAATAATGGATTTATAGCAATGTAAAATGTTAGTAGGCCAGAAAATGCTCTAAAATATCAGTAGGGATATAAGTATGTTAGTATAATGATGGGAAATACCACAGGTGGAACTAATATTTCCAAGCTATCATAATAGAAAAATTAAGGGAGAGCATTCATGAACCTATTAAGAAGCACGAAGGCATATGTTTGGGCAGGGAGCACTTTAATCATTGCCGGGATCATGGCATTTGCGATGATTTCGTCTACGGAAAAGAATAAGACAATGGCAAGTATCGATGGCGAGAAAATCAGTAAGGATGAGCTGTATGACGCGCTTGTTGCAGAGTACGGAGCAGATACTTTAGACCTGTTAATTACGAATAAATTGGTTGAATTGGAAGCGGAAAAAGAAGGAATTAAAATTAAGGATGAAGAAATCCAAAAAGAAATAGATACCATGGCTGAGTCCTATGGCGATGAAAAGTCGTTAAAAGAGCAATTGGAAGCAAGCGGTTCGTCCATGGAAGCCTTGAAAAATGATATCGTGGTTTATCTGCAAACGAAAAAACTGATCGAACCGAGAATTACCGTTACAGACGATGAAATCAGTACGTATTTTGAAGATAATAAAGATACATTTGCACAAGCTGAACAAGTGGAAGCCAGTCACATTTTAGTCGAAGACGAAAAAACGGCTAAAAAGGTTGAGAAGGAAATTGCAGAGGGCGGTGATTTCGCTAAATTGGCAGCTGAATATTCCACTGATACAGAAACGGCGGATAACGGTGGAAGCTTAGGATACTTTGGGAAAGGGAATATGGTGGATGAGTTTGAAGATGTTGCCTTTGATCTTGATATAGGCAAAGTCAGTGATCCAGTCAAATCCGATTATGGTTATCACATCATAAAAGTAACCGGTAAAAAGGAAGCAAAAAAAGCTAATTTAGAAGACAGTAAAGAGGAAATCAAGGAAACGCTTCTTTCTGAAAGATTACAAGAGGAATATCCAGCTTGGTTAGCTGAAGTGAAAAAAGATCATGAGATTACGAATAAAATAGAGGGTTCTGAATAAGGTTATCAAGTGAAATGATATATGGAACAACAAAAAGCTGGGGCGTAATAAAATGTACCCTATAGAATAGACACTTTGAAAAAAGTCTATCCTGTAGGGTACTTTTGTTTATGATAAGAAAAAACACGTCGGAGTGAACTAAGATGACCAAACGATTATTTGCGGAGAAAGAACAAGCACAACTAAAATGTAATCCTCATGTTCAAGCTGTTAGTGACAAGGCCATCACGTACACAGATCATTTTCGTCGAAGAAAAAAAGGTGCGTGTCAAATTAAAATGACGTTAGAAAATCAGTATCAAATCACTTACAACTTAAAAGAATTCGTCGCATTATGAATAAATTTAATAGGATCTGCCCGATCTGAAAAGCGAATCCTTATCGCCGAATGGCAAAAGTGACACACGAACACCGTACTTATCCAAACCTCCTACAGCGTCCATTCAAACAAGGTGTCGCAGGCAAAGTATTATTAACGGACATCACTTACTTAACTTACCATCACGGCAAACGTGCTTATTTGTCGACCATTAAAGATGCCGCCTGCAAAATACAGACAGCATCTCCTTCAAGTTGCCTAGCTTTTTTTTAAAATGTCCTTTACAAAGGGACACTTCATAATGCCTCAGCTTTTTTATATATTAGAAGTTCGATGAAATTGATTTTTGATTGGATAATCCTGATTTTGTAACGACGTCATCGCTCTCTTTTTCACTTTTTTTATTATCTGACTTCAATGATTGTGTTGGTGTTTCCTTCAGTTGTTTACCGGCAACGACCACTTTTGAGCTGATGTCCTTTAATTCATTTGTTGCGTCCTTAGCTGTACCAAGGGCGTTAGTGGAGATATCCTTTACTTCGGATACTTTACCCACCACGTCTTCATTGACGGTTTCATATAAGGTTTCAACGTCATCTATTGCCTCTTTAATCGTCTCTGTTGCGCCTTTGACTCCTGATACCATTTGTTCCTTCATTTCGCCCGGATTCTCCTTGACCTGTTCAATCATATTCATGGAATTGTCTTTTAAAAGGACGGCTGAACGCTTTACTTTATTTCTTGTATTGGAGTCAAGCAAGGTTAACGCACCACCAACAAGTCCTCCAATTAGAATCCCTTTTAACAGTTTGCTATTCGTTCGAGTTTCGATAGTTGTTTGAGTCATTTATATTTCCTCCCTTAGAATAGTAGATTGTTTGCTTACTTTGGTTTTCCCTTATTTACCATAAGTTAAACTAGGAATAATAAACTATTATGGGATTGATATGTTAAATAAAACAGTAGTAAGCTACATATAGTTTAATGATTGAGCTACTTTTTGAGAGGTGCAACAATGACAAATGAAAAATTTTCTGGTTTGATTGATCGGTATATGGAAGTGTACTTCTATGTCAATAAGATGGGGGAACTTTTGCTGCGATGATGCCGGCTGGGGTTTTATCACTCTTGGAGACTGCCACGTTAATATTGGTGGGGCTTGCTTTATACGCGTTTGTCATCTTGCCGTTGTTCAGTAATGGTTGCAACGTTTGGAAACGCGAATTGGTGGCCATTTTCGAAAAAAAAAGGATTAAAAGGGACTATAAAATAAAGAAGGCATTCGAATGGATGCCTTCTTTATTATTTCATCATGTGGAACATAAAAGCTTATGTATGCCATTTTGGCTATATCGATTCACAATTTGGGGATTCTTGTTTTATATTTCGCGATAATCTTTTGATTGTGTTCATCCGCCCCTTCGATATTACTGCTTAGAAATACGGGAGGGGTCACTCCTGATTCAATAATCGTTTCAATGACTTGTGTGAAAATCATATTGAGAAGGACGGCCCCGATTACGGTCGATCCGGAACCAAAGGATATATTATTTGATTTCAGCAATGTGTCACCTTTGGAAATATGATTGTCTAAGACCAAATCAACGACATCGTGGAGATAAAGCTTCTTTTTATGCCGTGAAGGACAACTGTTTGCATACTCCGGTGATGTAAGTCCAATGACAAAGGCGCCCTTTTCTTTTGCGATTATAGCTACATCGATAGGAACGGGATTCACACCAGACGATGAAATGACAATACAGACATCGCCAGGACGGATATCCTCATCAAGCATGAATTTCTCAGATAGGTCATTTTGCCTTTCGAGTTGCGATGACCTAGATGCTCCCTTAAAAAGCATCAAATCTTCAACGAAAATAGGATGAATGGCGGCTAACCCACCTGCCCGGTAGAATACCTCTTCCGTCAAAATATGAGAATGTCCGCTTCCAAATAGATGAATGATTCCATCCGACACCAATGCTTTCGAGATATGTTCCACAGATTCCTTAATTGATTGCTTTTCCTGTTCTCCCACAATTTTGAGCAAAGCCTGAACTTCTTCAAAGTATGAATTCATATATGTGACACCCTCCGATTACCTTTAGCAATTAATAGACTCTAGTGATTGGCCCTTCTGTATATCAAAAATATTCAAGATTATCTGGTTATAGTGATAGTAAACTTATACCTGTCTGCACGATAAGCCGATTTAACATATTCAAGAGGGGTTCCATCTATTAAAAATGTATTCCTTTGAATGAATAATATGGGTGAGTCCTTTGGGATCGCTAAATGGGTCACTTCCAATTCAGAAGCAATCGCTGATTCCAATGTTTGTGAAGCATAGTCTATTTTAAGTTTAATGTAATTCTCCACATATTGGTAAAGGGAAAGGTTAATGATTTCTTCCGTTAGTCCTTTAATTAAATTAGCAGACATGTACACGGTCTCGAGTGCCATTGGAACATCATCAGCCAAGCGAATGCGCTTTATTTCATAAACGGGAGCATGAAGGGAAATGTGCAATTCACTGGCAATTTTCTTATTAGCCGGAATGATTTCAAAGCTCAGCAGCTTACTGCTTGGATTTAACCCCCTGGCTTTCATATCCTCTGTAAAGCTGGTCAACCCATTGAGCTGCTGCTCCAACTTCTTATCGGCGACAAAGGTTCCCCTTCCTTTTTGACGGTATAAGTATCCGTCATTCACCAAATTATTTATGGCTTGCCGGACGGTCATCCGGCTAATTCCGAATTGCTCGGCATATTCGCGTTCAGATGGAAGGGCATCGTGCGCTTGGAACTCACCGTTTTCTATTTGTCTTTTTATTTGTTCTTCGATTTGAAAATAAATCGGAAGAGGTGAGTTTTTATCAATCATCGACTTTCGCTCCTTTTAGGGTATTATCACTCCGGATAACGCTTTTTGGTCTGCGATAATTGTAACATTATTATGTTTTTTTAGGATAGATGCAGGGAATTCCTCTGAAATGTCACCGTGTATCAATTTCTTCAAGGTTTCGGCTTTTTCTTCACCAGATATCAACAGCAGAATTTCTTTGCTTTTCATGATTGTTGAAATGCCCATCGTAACGGCATGTGTAGGAACTTCGTCGATGGAATCGAAATAACGTGCATTCGCTTGACGCGTGGATTCTTCGAGTGTCACGACATGTGTACCTGATGTAAAGGAAGTTCCAGGTTCATTAAAACCAATATGGCCATTTTGCCCAATGCCAAGTATCTGAAGATCGATCCCTCCGACGGAATCAATCATTTCATCATACCGTTTACATTCTCCGTTGGTGTCATCTGCTGTGCCATTTGGCAGGTGAGTGCGCTCTTTACTTATATTGATGTGAGTGAATAGGGAGTCATTCATATAATAATGGTAACTGTTTGGATCATTTGGTTTTAAGCCGATATACTCGTCAAGATTAAAAGACGTTACATGTTCATAAGAAGTATGATTGCGCACGTGATCTTCAATCATATTATCGTACATTCCTTTAGGGGTACCGCCTGTTGCAAGGCCCAATTTGATATTAGGATTTCCTTTGACTTTTCCGATCAATATTTCTGCGGCTGTCCGGCTCATTTCCATGTAGTCCTGCACTTGTATGATATTCATTATACATTCTCCTTTTTAAAAGCCAAATTTCCTCTGCAGAACGTCATTTCAACGTCCAAGCGGTCATTCAATATTACAAGATCGGCGTCTTTGCCGACCTGGATGCTTCCTTTTCTGTCAAAAATCCGAAGTTGTTTGGCAGGGTTTTCCGCAGTCATTTTTATAATGTCAGTCATGGAACAATCGGTATATTCCATTGTGTTCTTGATGGCATCGTTCATTTTCAATATACTGCCGGCTAGTGTACCATCTGAAAGCGTTGCTTTCGTTTCGTTAACATACACAGGCTGACCACCTAAATCATAGGTTCCCTTTTCAAGCCATTTGGCACGAAGCGAATCCGTTATCAAGATCATACGGTCGCTGGTTATTTGGTTATATGCCAGCTTGATCATTTCCGGCCTGCAGTGAATGCCGTCAGCAATAAGTTCAACATATAGCTCGTCTCGAAGATAAGCAGCTCCCAAAACACCAGGTTCACGGTGATGGAGTCCCCGCATCCCATTATAAAGATGTGTAACGTGGGTAGTCCCTGCTTGGATTGCTTCATCGATTTGGTCATATGTTGCATCTGAATGTCCAATGGAGGCGACGACACCAGTTGCCTTTAAGTGAGCGGCAAGATCTAATCCGTTTGGTTGTTCAGGAGCAAGCGTTACAAGCTTGATTTGATTTTCGGCCATTTCCTGCCACCTTTTAAATAGAGTGACATCAGGGTCAACGATATGCTCTTCAGGCTGTGCTCCTTTACGGACCGGTGAAATGAAAGGACCTTCTAAATGGATTCCAATTATTTCAGCGTGTTCTTGAGATTGATTTTCAATATATTTACCAGCATTAAGTAGTGCTGATTCAATGGCTTCGGTAGTTTGAGTCATTGTAGTGGCCAGAAAGCTGGTGGTTCCTTCTTTGGGAAGAGTCTCTGCCATTGTGGATAATGCTTCATATGTGGCATCCATTGCATCGGAATTGGATGCTCCGTGGATATGAATGTCGATGGCACCGGGAATTACCTGGTAATCTGATGAAAGAGTAATTACTTTAACATCATCGTCATGTTTGTATTGGTTTAATGGCCCAACTTCGGCAATTTTTCCATCCACGACCTTAATGTACCCATTTTTGTATGTTTCGTTTTCGCTATGAACTATCAGATCATTAATAATGAATGTTTTCATACATAATCTCCTTTGTGAAAGTAAAACTTAATGAATGAGTCATGAATTGGTCTCTTATATTTTGCCCTCATTTTATCGTTTTTATTAATAGTTGTCTAGACCAGTTAAGGGGTAAATGATGATGTTTTTCTCTTATATTCTAAGAATATAGTATATTTCCAGATGAATTGGTATAGACATCTATATCTTTTCTGTGCTAGTATAAGCCAAAGAAAAATTATTCTATTGACAAAATGAAAACGCTTTATATGTCTTGTCATTCTGCTGAATTAAAAGATGTTAGGAACAAGGGAGATGAGTTAGATGTTAAATTTTCTACAAAAAATTGGGAAAGCTTTGATGTTGCCAATTGCTGTTTTACCAGCAGCTGCTTTATTGCTTCGGTTAGGGCAACCGGATTTACTTGATATTGCATTTATGGCTGCCTCGGGAAAAGCAATTTTTGATAACCTTGCCATACTGTTCGCTTTAGGTATAGCGATTGGATTATCCAAAGATGGGAGCGGTGCTGCGGCATTAGCTGGTCTTGTTGGTTACTTTGTTTTGACGAATGGTACACAAGCGATTAATAAAGATATCGACATGGCTGTATTAGGAGGTATTATATCGGGTATAGTTGCTGCCTTCCTATATAATAGATACTCTGAAATAAAACTCCCTGAATGGCTTGGATTCTTTTCAGGGAAACGATTTGTTCCGATCATCACATCTCTGGCGATGATTTTACTTGCGGGAATATTCGGTTTTGTATGGCCTCCTATTCAAGATCTAATCAATAACGTTGGAGACTGGATTACAGGTGCAGGAGCTTTAGGTGCTGGCGTATTTGGCGTATTGAATCGCTTATTGCTTCCAGTAGGTTTGCATCACGTCCTGAATAGTATGGTATGGTTCGTATTTGGTGAATACAATGGGGCGACCGGTGATATAAACCGTTTCTTCGCAGGTGATCCAACTGCTGGACCTTTCATGACTGGTTTTTTCCCAATCATGATGTTCGGCCTTCCCGCTGCAGCATTAGCGATGATTGCAGCTGCTAAGAAAGAGAAACGTAAATTGGTGACGGGGATGCTGCTCGGGTTAGCTTTCACCTCGTTCTTAACAGGAATCACTGAACCGATTGAATTTCTGTTCATGTTCATCGCGCCAGTGTTATATGTAATACATGCCTTATTAACCGGGGTCTCTCTGGCACTTGCTGTTATATTGGATATTCATCACGGTTTTGGATTCTCCGCAGGAGCCATTGATTATTTCTTGAACTTTGGCATTGCGCAAAAACCACTATGGTTAATACCGATTGGCTTAGTATACGCTGTCGTTTACTTCGTGATTTTCTATTTTGTCATCAAGATCATGGATTTAAAAACACCTGGCCGGGAAGATGATGAGGAAGATGTGGAAGAAGAAACTATTGTGAAAACAGGGGATAAATATACCGATATGGGATCGCTTTTCATTCAAGATCTTGGCGGTAAAGAAAACATAAAGCTAATTGATAACTGTGCAACACGCTTACGTTTAGAAGTTGCCGATACAGGTAATGTGAATGAAGCCGCCTTAAAAAGGCATGGTGCGCGTGGTGTAATGAAATTGAATAAATCAAGTGTGCAAGTCATTGTTGGAACGAATGTTGAATTTGTGGCAAATGCGATGAAACAACTTGTCAAGAATGGCGTCGATCCAATCCAAGTGAAAACAGGTCCATCTGCACAAGTGGCAGAGGAAAGAGTGGAAGAAAACCAAGCTTTGGGGGCAAATGACTTTGTCCTTCCAATTGAAGGAACCGTTTTGCCGATAGAACAGGTTCCCGATCAAGTATTTGCGATGAAAATGATGGGCGATGGCTTTGCTATCGAGCCAGTCAATGGGAAACTAGTATCACCAATCGATGGGGAAGTGCTTAGTATCTTCCCAACAAATCATGCATTGGGATTGAAAATGAATAATGGACTGGAAATTCTGATCCATGTTGGCTTAGATACAGTTAAATTAAATGGAGAAGGCTTTACATCTCTTGTGCAAGAAGGTCAAAAGATAACAAAAGGAACACCTCTTTTGGAAATTGATTTAGATTTCATAAAACGGAATGCTCCGTCTACGGTCACTCCTATCATATTCACTAACTTACCAGAAGGAACGGCAGTGAAATTGCAAAAGGCAGGGATCCAGACACAAAACACACCAGGTATCATCCAGTTGAAAAAACTATAAAATGATAGGTGCAAACCTTGAAAAAGGGCTGTCGACAATGTCGACAGCCCTTTTATATGCTGAAATCCACTCACAGAGAGTGGACGGAATTTCCTTCTGGTTAATTTCCCCTTTCCTCACTTCTTGGCTTTACAGGTCGCCTCCGAATGTGATCAAAAAAAAGAGCCTGTTCGATTCAAACAGGCCCCAAACACAGAGTAGGTTTTAAAAACACTCAGCAGAAAATAGTGTTAAGCATTCGAGCATACGCTTGTTATTTCTGAAGCATCAACGATACGCTGAACTTCTGATCCATCGAGTGTTTCTTTTTTCAATAACTCATCAACGAGCTCATCATACTGTTGGCGATTCGTATCAATCAACATTTCCGTTTCCTGAATCGCTTTGGTGAATAATTCCTGCATCTTTTGTTCCTTCTCGCCTTTATTGAAAGTGAGGGTAAATCCATCTTGGAGCATTCCGGTATCGACCATTTGTTCAAGTAGATGTTTCGCCTGCTGTACATCTCCGCCTACACCAATGCTGTGTTCCCCTAAATACATTCTTTCCGCCACGCCGCCCGCTAAAATCATTTTGACTTGATCAAGCAATTCGCTTGCTGTAGCTAGATGTAGTTCTTTTGGTATCGGCGCTACATATCCAAGGGCTTCCCCACGCGGAATGATGGTCGCCTTTCGAACAGAACCAGGCTTTGTCAAAGCTGCAATCAGGGCATGTCCACTTTCATGAATGGCCACACGCCGCTTCGTATCCACATCATTCAAAGTACGTGATGTGGCTCCAAGTATCGTACGGTCAATGGCATAATCAAGATCCTGTTTACGAATCATATCCTGTTCATTCCTCAGTGCATGACGTGAGGCAGTATCGAATAGAGCACTTAAGTCAGCACCTGAGAAACCGGATGTACTTTCAGCCAATTCATCCAAGGAGGCAAGGACGTCCGTTGCCAAATGCTTTCCCTTCGAATGGATATCGATGATTTCCTTTCTTCCTTGTGTATCTGGAAGTGGAACTTGGAAAGAGAAATCGATCCTGCCCGGACGTAGAAATGCCTCGTCGAGCATATCTTTCCGGTTGGTCGCTGCGATGAATAAAATGCCTTCATTTGGATGGCCACCATCCAATTGCACAAGCAGTTCAGTTAACGTTTTTTCGCCTTCTTCCCCGCCATGAGCTTTCCTTTTGCCGGCCAACGCATCCACTTCATCGATGAAAATGACAGCTGGAGATTGCTTACGTGCATTTTGGAAAAGACTGCGGACACGGGCTGCACCGACTCCAACAAACATTTCGTTGAAGGCCGAACCGCTCGTAGAGAAGAAGTTTGAACCAAGCTCTTTTGCGATTGCCTGGGCAAGCAGCGTTTTCCCCGTCCCAGGGGGTCCGTATAATAAAATGCCTTGAGGCGGCTTAATTCCAATCTTTGCTGAACGTTCAGGTTCTTTTAGTGTAGTGAGCGTCTGTAGGATTTCCTGTTTGATTTCGGTTTGCAAACCGCCTACATCATCCATGGTTATCTCTGGTAGAGGCTTAGGGGTGGAAAGGCTTTGTTTCTTGCTGCCGATCCGTAATCCACCTTTTGATCTTTTCTGTATAATGACACCGGTTGTGACGAGAGCCGCCAACAATCCGCCTAGAATCCATATTGCTGATTTATTTGTTGATGAAAAAGAATATTGAACGTTATATGTTTCGACAAGTTTATTGATCATTTGACTGTTGGGAGGAATACTAGAAACGTATTCTCCATCTGGTGTGGAGATGTGAAGAGTGCCATTCTTTTTTTCTTCAATGGTGACAGGGGCTCCATTTTGAGCTTTAATCGTCTTTTCTACAGAAGAAAAAGGAATGACCGTATCCTTTGACTGTGTAACAACATACCAACTGATTCCAGCAATTATCACAATGAAAGCCGTCAAGAACGGCAGCAACTTCGAAACTAATTTAGAGTTCGAATTCAATTTTTCATCTCCTTTAAGAATATATATTCAGTATAGAATTTTTAAACGTTTAATACATAGGTCTTTGTACCCTAAAGTTGAGGTAAATAATGTTAGAGTAAGGAAATGAAATTTAATATTGAAAATTTTAGTAATGGAGTCCAGAATTTAGGGATATTTATTCTAACCTGCATATTAGACTTTTTAAATGCGAAATGCTAAAGTGAAATGGTCTAAGTCATGAAAAAATAAAATGGTAGAAGAGTGTGAAGTTCTATGAGTAAATTTATAAAAGACTATATGATTACGATGAAGGATATCGTTAGAGAAGGAGATCCAATTCTGCGTCAGGTAACGGATGAAGTTAGCCTGCCGATTTCGGATGAAGATCGTGAAACGTTGGAATGCATGATGCAATACCTTAAAAATAGCCAGGACCCAAAACTCCAAAAGAAGTACAACTTGCGTGAAGGCGTTGGGTTGTCTGCAAATCAGATAGGCTTGAATAAACGCATGTTCGTCATGTATTTTCCAGACGAAAAGGGGAAGCTGTTTGAATATGCCCTTGTGAATCCGAAAATTATCAGTCATTCTGCCACAATGATCTATTTACCGCAAAGTGAGGGCTGCCTTTCTGTCGATCGTGATGTTAAAGGATATGTACCGCGTTATGAACGGGTTAAAATTAAAGCGGTGGATGGTAATGGTGAGGAAATAGAGATGCGGCTGAAGGGCTTTGCTGCAATCGTTTTTCAACATGAGCTAGATCATTTGAACGGGATGATGTTTTATGACCGGATCAATACCGAGAACCCTTTCAAGCTTCCGGAAAACGTGGAAGTGAAAAGTCTATAAAAACAGAAAAAAAGGCAAAGCGCCATGCTTTGCCTTTTTTCTGTTTTAATGCCGAGGATTTATTTCTACTGCCATATGCTTTTGCAAATCATAGAATATGGCCATGCTCATTTGCTGATACCCTTCGGAAGTGAGGTGGATGCCATCATCACTAATCAAGAGACCCAAGTCGCCGGAGGATTTAATATGGGAACGGACATCAATCAAAGGCACCTTAAGTTCTTCGGCAAGGTTTTTCAATTGGCGATTATACATCCCATGCCAATGTTCAATACCTCCGACATGGGAAACGAAATGCCCGATTGAATGCCCGAATTTATCAGCTATAGATCTGTAATACCTGGCAGGGTCCAAAGGTGGGAGAGTTAAAAGGAAAGGTGTTACATGCTTGTCCTGAACCTGCTTGACAAGTTGTGTGATATTTTCCAGATAACGTTCGATTGGAACGATGGGCTCATGGTTACCTTCTGGATTCTTGGCTACTTCATCCCAATGGAAGTTACAGTCGTTTCCACCGACCTCTATTAATACGATATCGGGATTTTCCGACATCACGTCTTTCTCGATCCGGCCAACCAACAGGTCGGAGTTGTCATTGAAAACCCCTTTATTCAAAACTTCCACGAATGGCAATGATTCTGTAAGCTTAGTTAAAGAGTTCGGATAATTTTCTTTAATAATGCGAAGCCGTCCCTTAACATAAGAAATGCCTCTGGTTAAACTGTCACCAAAACATACAATCTTCAAACTTCTCACCTCGGTATGTGAATGTGTTACTTTATATTTTAGTAGTAGACTGATTTTTCGGCAATTTTCACCTCCTAAATAGAAGGAATGAAAATAAATAAAAAGCGCTGGAAGTCCAGCGCTTTTATTATTTTAATGATTCCTCATTTGAAGTTGTTTCCACTCTTGTTTTTCCCATAAAGAACACAGTGATTGCTGCAAGACCAATCGGAATGAGGGCCAAGGTAAATATTAGTGAAATCGAATCGGACATCGCATGAACGATTTTATCCAGGACAAAGTCCGGAATCTCGGCACGTGCGTCCGATTGGAAGAGTTGACGTGGGTCCTTGATTAATCCGGCTGTATCCGGGCTTTCTTGCATTCCTTTAAATGCATCCGCCATTTTACTTGTGAACACATTGTTCTGAATCGCCCCATAAATCGTTACACCGAGTGTCATCCCAAAAGAACGGAGGAATGAGTTTGTTGAGTTGGCCGACCCCCGGAATCTTGGTTCCAAATTGTGAATGGAGGCAATAGGCAAAAGGGAGAAGGAAAAGCCCATGCCAAACCCAGTCAGAATCATGTATAAAGTTAATAAAGTCCTGCTGGTATCAGGAGTAATGGTCCCTAATAAAAGCATCCCCGAAAAATAGCAGATGACGGAAATCGTCATTAAGTTGCGAAAGCTTGTCTTTGTATTGAATATCCCGCCAATTGCACTGCCGAATACCGAACCGAGCATCATAGGGGTGAGGATCAATCCGGCATTTGTTGCGGAACCACCGTAAACCGCTTGGACGAAAATCGGGATATAAACGGTTAAAATAATGAATGTACCGCCATAAAGAATGGCTAAAATTTGAGAAGTGGCAAATAATCGCCTTTTAAACAGCCATAATGAGATGATTGGATCCTTTGCCCTTTTTTCGAAAAAGAAAAAAGAAATGAAGAAAACCACAAAGCTAGCAAACAGACCTATGATAGGAGATGAACCCCAGCCATACTCTCCGCCCAGTTCGAGAGCGAACATTAAGCTGATAACGGCAATGACGAGAGTTGCTGCGCCACCCCAATCAATTTTTTGCTCTTGGGTGTTGGCTGACTCCTTGTAATATTTCCAGATAAAAAATAAAGAGATGATTCCAATCGGAACATTGACGTAGAAAATCCAGTGCCAGCTGGAATATTCGGTAATATATGCACCTAAAAGTGGTCCCAATACGCTGGAGGCCCCAAATACAGCACCAAAAAGCCCTGTCAATTTTCCTCGTTTCTCAGGTGGGAATATATCGAAAATGATCGTAAAGGCGATTGGCATCAAAGCTCCTCCGCCTATACCTTGGATGGCACGGAAGATACTTAACTGTACTATGCTCTGGGCCATACCGCATAAAGCGGAACCGATTAAAAAGACTATGAGTCCAAAAATGAAAAACCTTTTTCTTCCATACATATCGGAAAGCTTACCGAAAATCGGCATACTTGCCATCGTGGCGACCATATAGGCAGATGTCACCCATACAAACTTATCGAACCCGCCTAAATCGGAAACGATCGTTCCCATTGCAGTCGCAACAATCGTATTATCCATTGCTGACATCAAGATACCCAATAATAAACCGGCAACAATGAATCTTTGTTTTTTTTGATCGTTCATTTATTTTCCTCCTTCGCATCAACCAGCTCATGAATTTCCTTTACATGGTTGAAGGGTAAACGTTAAGATGAAACAAAACATTTATCTTGAAAATCAAGATAAATTCAAGTGTAAAAGGGGTGGCATTTTATGTCAAGCGATTATGGGGTGAATGCAGCTCTGTTAGAGAGTTTAACACACAGTTTGCAAAGGTATGGAATGAGATCCGTTTTATTTCAACAAAACATGGCTCAGAAAATAGGGGTGTCCCATACGGATCTAAAGAGTGCTGAAATATTGAATGAAACAGGACCAATAACCGCTGGAGAACTATCCAAAATTACAGGATTGAGTACGGGTTCGGTTACGGCACTGATCAATCGCCTTGAGAAATCCGGTTATGTTAAAAGAGAACGAGATCATATGGACGGAAGACGGGTAATGATTGCACCGATATCCGAAAGACAGGAACAGATTAAATCACACTATCAATCACTCTCTATGGCCACCAAAGATTTATGTTCCGCTTATAATGAGCAAGAGCTAATATTTATCAATCAATTTGTTGAGGACATCACAAAAATCATGGACAAAGAAAATGACAAGTTAATGAGTGAGCGTTAGAGGTAGCTGAAAGAACACTGCCTTTTTTTATTTTTAGCCGCTGTAAGCTTTTTATATACGGAAGGGAAAAGGTAAAGTGTGTGAATTTTTTCGAAGAGAATGAAAAATGTCGCATTTTCATTAAAATATATATTGATAATGATTTTCATTATCTGATAATATGAATCTACAAATCATTTCTAAGGGAGAATACAATATGAAGAAAGCGAAGGCGACATTAGCAGTCTTACTATCAACCAGTCTATTATTTGGCTGTACGCAGAAAAAGGAAGAAACTAAGCCAGCAGATGATAACGCCAAAGAAGCAAGTGCGAGTGCGAGTAAGCTTGATGATGTATCTACCGCGTACAGGGAATATGCAATTGGTGAAATAGAAGAGTTCGTAAACGCAACGGAAGAATTTACTACGGCGGTATCTTCCGGAGATATTGAAAAAGCGAAGGAAGCATACGCACCAGCCCGCATGCATTATGAGAGAGCGGAACCAATCGCAGAAGTATTTGGAGATCTTGATCCGAAAATTGACGCGCGTAAAGGGGACGTCAAAGATTCAGAATGGGGCGGTTACCACCGGATTGAAATGGGGTTATGGGAAGAAAACACAACCAAGGGGTACGAAAAGTATGCAGATCAATTAATGAGTGATGTCAATTTGCTTCGTGCCAAAGTTGAAACGGTTGAGGTCACACCTGATTTGTTAATCACGGGTGCAGTGGATTTATTGAATGAAGTTTCTACCAGTAAAGTTACAGGAGAAGAGGACCGATACTCTCATACGGATTTATATGATTTCGTTGCAAATGTAGAAGGTGCAGAAAAGATCTATGAACTGCTTACGCCAGCGCTGAAAGAAAAGGATCCGAAGCTTGCTGCGGAAATCCAAAAACGTTTTGACGATGTATACGGCTTGCTTGAAAAGCATAAAGAAGGAAATGGCTACATCTCATATACGGATTTAAAGGAATCTGAAGTCAAAGAGTTGAGCCAAGCAATTGATGCATTAGCTGAACCACTTTCGCAAATAGGGATTGTAACGGAGGAATCATAATTGAAAGCAAACACGCCAAAAGATGAAACTGGTATTTTTACAAAAAAAGTAAGTCGTAGAAATATGTTGAAAACGGCAGGAGTCGGTGGAATCGGAGTCGCGATAGGGGCATCTGGATTTGGAGGACTGCTGACTCTTTCTGATCAAAAGGCAAAGGGGCAAACTAAAGATATTGTCCCATTTTATGGATCGCATCAGGCTGGTATCACCACTGAAGCGCAAGATAACCTTTATTTTGCATCATTGGAAGTAACGACAGATAATAGGTCTGATTTAATCCAGCTGTTTAAGGATTGGACAGAGGCTGCGGCTCAGATGACAGCAGGAGATTTAATTGGTGAAGCATCTCTTAATACAAATATGCCTCCAAAAGATACGGGGGAAGCGAAAGAATTATCACCTTCCAATTTAACGATTACTTTTGGAGTGGGTCCTACCCTATTTTCGAAAGACGGGAAAGATCGATTTGGTTTGAAATCGAAACGACCTGCTGAATTAAAGGACCTGCCCAAATTCCCTTTAGATGCATTAGAAGAAGAATGGAGCGGTGGGGATATTTGTATTCAAGCATGTGCAGATGATCTTCAAGTGGCTTTTCACGCTGTTCGGAATTTAGTGAGAATCGGGAGAGGGAAAACAATCATTCATTGGGCACAGACAGGTTTTCAACGGACTAAGCAAGCCGATTCACAAAAAACGACACCGCGAAACTTATTTGGGTTTAAGGACGGGACTGCCAATCCGGATAAGAATAATAACAGTGAAATGAATGAGCATGTTTGGGTAAAGGCTGATGATGGGCCTGACTGGCTTATTGGAGGCAGTTATATGGTGGTGCGCCGAATCCAGATGTACATTGAAGTTTGGGACCGCACAATATTGAAAGAACAAGAAAATACGTTTGGCCGACATCGGGACAGTGGAGCTCCACTAGGAATGAAGAATGAGTTTGATAGCGCTGACCTGGAAGCTAAAGACCCAAATGGAAATCGGATCATTCCCAAAGATTCGCATATGAGTCTATCTAGGGGGGACGGAAAAGCAAAGATACTGCGACGTCCTTATTCATATGCAGATGGAATGGATCCTAAAACAGGAAGCTTCAATGCGGGCCTGCTATTCATTTGTTTTCAGCGAAACCCAAGTAAACAATTTATTCCCATACAGGAGCGACTAGCGAAAAATGATAAGCTCAACGAATATATCGTTCACAAGGGCAGTGCCATGTTTGCCTGTTTACCAGGTGTGAAAAAGGGTGGCTATATTGGGGATTCCCTTTTTGGATAAATTGAATTACAAATGAGGACGTGAAAATCGCCAGCATGGATATTATCCGGGTTGGCGATTTTAGTTCATGAAAAAGGAGGGAACGGTATGACCGTTTCTAAATGGAAGAGTGGGATATTGGTTCTAATAGTCAGTCTTTTATTTCTTTCATCTGCTGTAAGGATCGTTTCGGCGGGTGAAAACCATGATCAGCTTTTTGTTTATATTGGCGATAGTTTAATGAAGGTAAAATCCGGGGACCTTAAGGAAGTATCGAAAAATATTGATCTATTCGAGAAAGAATGGAAAACGATAAAAACGGACAGTGAAAGTGCGGTGAAAGTCGACGAGCAACTATCCGCTGTAAAAAGTGCTTTGAGAGAACAAGCCTCAACAGATGAAATCAAAAAGCGGCTATCGGCTTTATCAAGTACTCTTGTTACATATGATACTAATGAAAACCCAGTTGACAAGACGGACTATAAAGAAAGGTTACAAGCGATAATTCCTTTAATAGATGAGTTGGACGCAACGGTAACTAAAGGTGACTTTGATAAAGCTAAAGTTCAATATACGAACCTGCTGAATCAATGGACCGACGCAGAGGTCGTTGTCAGGGAGAAAAGTGTAGCTACATATGGTGAAATTGAAACAAGTATGGCCTTTGTACGAATAGCGATTACACAAGATCCCCCAGATTCGGAAAAAGCCAAAAAGAATCTAATTGAATTGAAGGGTTTAATGGAGGATTTCCTTGCTGGTAAAGTTGAAGAAGGAAGCCAGAAGAAGACCTATTCACTTGGGGATGTAACGAAACTCTTACAAAGTAGTGCAACGGATATTGAAAAGGATGACATCGATTCTGCCGTTGATCAGTTAAATGAAATTTTAACAATTTGGCCTAATGTCGAAGGGGAGGTCTCCACAAGGGACAGCAAGCTTTACAGCGATATGGAAACGAAAGTCCCTACCGCAATCAGCCTATTGCAATCGAAAAAGGTAAAGGCTGAGGAAGCGAAGGGAATCGTATCCGATTTAAACTCAAGGTTACTCCCTTTGATTGATGATACGAGTTATACAACATGGGATGCCGCTCTGATTCTTTTACGGGAAGGATTGGAAGCACTCTTGATTGTGGCTACATTATTGTCTTTCCTAAAGAAAATAGGGCAAGCGGACAAACAAAAGTGGATTTGGACAGGGGTAGGTGCAGGTTTAGTTGCCAGTTCCATATTGGCGGTCATAATCAATATCGTTTTCTCTCAGGTCACGGCTGCGTCGAGCCGGGAATATATTGAGGGAATCACTGGGATAATAGCTGTATTGATGATGTTGACAATTGGTCTGTGGCTTCATAGTAAATCGAATGTCCATGCATGGAACCGTTATATCAGCAAGCAAATGAACCAAGCCATTGCAACGGGAAGCATCATCTCTTTTGCTTTAATCAGTTTTCTATCCATATTCCGTGAAGGTGCGGAGACCATTATCTTTTATGCTGGAATGGCTCCATATATGGAATTAAAGCAGCTGATGAGCGGGATTTTCCTTGCCTTCCTCATATTAGTGGTAATTGGATTCATCATGTTACGCTACAGTGTGAAATTACCGATGACCCTATTCTTTAAAGTCGCAACGATACTCATATATGCCTTGGCTTTCAAGATTCTTGGGGTCTCTATCCATTCGCTTCAGGTTTCGCAAGTGATACAGACAAATACGATCAGTTCCTTCCCATTTGTAGAATGGATAGGTCTCTATCCAACAATGGAAACGCTGGTGCCGCAAGCTGTTTTAATTCTTTTAATCGTATTGGCGACCTATTGGGTTAAAAGGAGTAATTCTTTACATGCAACTGAATAAAAAAATGGGACTGACGTATGTCAGTCCCACAGACTGTAGACAAACTCGATGAAAATCGAGTTTGTCTATTTTTTATGAGTTGTACAATTTGGACGTTGATTGGAACGTAAGGCACTCGCTTTCCGCGGGCGGTCGGGGAGCCTCCTCGGCTTTCGCCTGCGGGGTCTCCCCTAGACGCGCTTTTCC
>NZ_JBHZPE010000027.1:0-64862 GCF_042787985.1 Peribacillus sp. YIM B13481 | reverse complement strand
CTCGCACTTCCGCTCCAATCAACCTTAAATAGTTTCGTTTTAAAAACAACAATCTTTACGAAAAGAGCCTTATTTTATAAAGTAGAAAAAGGCTGGCTCTTGATTCTGGTGAAGATATAGGTATTGTAGCTTTAAGTTATGGTGCAATTACAAAAACCATAATTTGGTGTTTTTAAATTCAAGATATTCCTGTAAGCAAGGAGATACACATGAAAACTATTGAGGTTAAGAAAACAAAAGAGCTCGGAGTGGGTTCACTTTCTTTCGCCCTATGTTTAATCGGAATATTATTTACCTTTCGATTTGGAAATAAATTTTGTATTGGAGATAGTATTCTAAATAATATCGGACTGAGCGCATGGTCAAATGGAGAAACAGGCATTCATTATACAATGATCTATTCAGCTATATTTTTCATCCCTTCTTTTATTATTGGTCATATTCATCCCGATAATAGAGGAGCAAAAGCAGGGGAGATTATATCAGGGTTCCTATCAGTTCTTATCATACTATTACTCATAACAACTATTATCTCTTTTTTGTAAAATGAGCTTATTGAGGACTGTTTATTCCACATAGGAATAAGGTCAAATTAAAGGGTATGAGCCCAGTTGAACACCGAACCCATACCCTACCCGCGGAACTTTTTGTGTACACTTCAATTGGCTTTTCATTTCATTGGTCACTCAACATATCCATTTACAAAAAATCCAATCGTTTCGATCTCATCTTCAGTTAAATCCCGTTTTAACCCTTTAGCCAATTCCTGCTCCATTAATGCTCGATTTCCCCGATGGTCGACGACGGTTTTGGCACATTCCTTCATTAGTTTAAGCTCCGCCTCCATTTCCAGTCTCGTGCAGGGCAGATCATGATGGGAGAGTATATATGTATCGGCATCATAGGCTTCAATTTTCTTAACGAGCAGCGAGGCCTTTTCAGCCGTATAATTCCATTTTTCGGCATAAAGATTGGCATAAAAGCAGTCTCCCAGAAATAATGTTTTTTCCTCTGGAACATATATGATGCAGGAGTCTTTGGCATGATCGCCGCCAACATGTTCGATTACACATGTTACATTGCCGAGATCGATTGTCACCTTTTTTTCAAAGATAATATCGGGCAGGGGCAGGGAAATATTTCTATTTGTCCCATGTTCCAATTTAATTGCATCGGCGCAAAAGGGTATCTCCGTCCCTTCTTCGACCCGTTGATCAAGGGCCTGATCTTCCCATGAAAGCTGCTGCATATCTTTAATATTGTTGTATGTTTTTTCATGACAAATGACCGGAATCCCGATATTCTCCAGTCCGAATACATGGTCCCAGTGGGAATGGGTAAGTACAAGGAAATTCCCGTTTAGATCATTCCGTAGCAATTCGTCCTTAAAGAGCTGTGCATGCTGGACGGAGTTACCGGCATCGATGATGAGCGTTTTCTTGGTTCCGGAAACGGCAGCAAGTACCGGCCGATCCGTTTCCTGGACTGGAGGCAGGTAGACGATATGTTTCGATAGATGCTGTAAGGTTTGCATGTTTCGTTCTCCTTCGGATAATGGATGATATCTCCAAGATTGTTTAGCTTTCCTCAATTATAGCAAATTGCACATTTGTTAATTAGTCAATGATCCATTTTAAACGGATTTCCTCCGTAAAAAGACAACAATCGCTGAGATTGCTGTCTTTTGGTCATCATTCAAATGAACCTCTTCCAATATACCGTTATTTTCGAAAGGGCATTTAAAAAGGTCGCTTTAAAGAAAGATTTTTCCTTTTTCTGATCTTCAGGTAGTTCTATATATCTTTTATTTTCCGCGACGAGTGTACTACCCGAGATTTTTGACTCGATGGCCCCTATCAATTGCGTTGCAAAATTTTCACTATCAATTATCACCATCGATTCTGTATTTAAAAAGGCAGATCGCGAATCCAGATTGAAGGAACCGACTGCACTTAATCGCTGATCATATACAGCCGATTTACCATGCAATGAATAAAGCTTTGAATATTCATATAGCTTTGCCCCTGTCTCGACGATACTATCCCTAAGTGCTAAGTAACCGGAAAAAGCGATCACATTCGGGGTTGATGTCACCGAGTTGGTAAGTATGGTCCAATCAGCTTTTGAATTCATATTCTTTGGTACATATTCCTTCATGGGACCCGTAGGAACAATATAGGGACTCTGGATAAATACCGATTTATTGGCGTTCGCAGCAATATCCACTAGAGATCTCCACACAAAAGGGTGTTTATTGAAACGTTCGATTGGATTATAAATGAAGGACACTTTTTTTGTAGGTGTTGTAGACTTACTCCAATCGATGGCCGGATTAACGAAATCGGCATTAGTTTGCATAGCTTTGCTGTATTGATTTAATAATGTATCTCTGACGCGTTTTCCTTGTGCCTTTTGCCTTTTCGAAAGATCCGCAAAGACTTTGCTTGTATACGGATGAGTCCATAATTCATGTATATAAGCCTTCATTTCAACGATTACACTATCTTTCTCCTGTTCAGCATTGAAAATGAGTACATCCCGGTCATAGACATAATTCTTGGGCGCGTTTTTTGCTAAATACTTATCGGCGATATTCCTGCCTCCGATGATGCCTAACTTTCCATCTGTAGTGATCATCTTGTCATGGAGGCGGTTATGCCAGGTCCAGGGCTTAAATGGCTTAAAGGTTTCGTAGTACCTTAATTCAATGTTTTCATGCGATGCCAGTGCATAACGGACACCGCTTAATTGACCTCTAAGTCCATGAGAAATTCCATCCAGAAGGATTCTAACCTTAACACCGCGGTCAGCAGCTTCGAACAAGGCTCCAAGAATAAGTTCACATGATTTTCCTTTTCCAAAAGCGTAGTAGGCAATATCGATTGAGTGCTGTGCTTCCTGGATCATTCGCATGCGGGCGAGTCCCGATTCATAACCATCTTCGAGAAGCAGGACACGATCCACGGTGGAATCCTTCTCTCCCAAATATGCACTTATATGTTTAATCGGCCTATCTTCTTCTTTTTCCTTGAGGAAGTAGAAAAGGACCACTGCCGTCACCACTACATACAGGAAATATAATAGAAGAACGAGCAGAAATCCTTTGATCATCGTTTGTGCAATCATGGCACTCTCCCCCTTTACCCGATATTTTATTACTATTCGTAATAAGCACGGACTCTATTCAACATCTTCAAGCTTAAATAAATCCTCCAAAGAATAAGCCCTCTGGCTTGTTAGCCAGAGGGCTTATTTCATTTCCTAGAGTGACCATTTTACCTATCTTAAAACTGAAAGGATGATCCTGGGTGGAACTTGGAGCATTTATTTTCCTTTTAAATGTGACAAAGTGGTGAACATGTTAGCAGCTGCATACTATTATATAGAAGGAGGGATTTTATGCTTAAACAACCTGATGGAATAAGCATCTTCAATTACTGTTTTGCCTTAGGTGTGTCAGAGGTATTCTTTTTATCCAGCTTTTATCTTTCCATTCTTGACGTTTCATTATTTGCTATTGCCTTACCATTTTCCGCTTTATTTCTAATATTCTCCTTGTACCTGTTCCTCCGAACGCACAAATCCGTAAAGAATTTACCCAATCATGAAGAACGAAGAAGGGAAATTCATGCGTTCTATCATCAGTCTTTCGGGATTTTCACGATCATTTTTTCCGTCCTACTTTTTACTGCTTTAGCCTATATTCCCTTACTGGGAAACGGAGGGCATTTCTATCTTCTTTATTGTGTACCGATGGCATTACTTTGTTTAATTCCTTCGATTATATCTTATAAAGGAATGAAATTATTCAAACTGGAAACTGACAGGAATTTAACGAAAATCTAAACTGATTATACATGGCCCCAAAGTGGATTTGCTTGGATCCATAAGCTTTAGGGGTTTTTTTATGATTCCATCGCTCGGAAATGTAGTGTCAGCTTATTTGTATAAATCATCATCTTGATAGAACATCAAGAAATGAATTCTCCATCATTGAATCTTCGTTATGCTCTTTCCATGTTTTTTAGTTGAATGTATAGGTAAAATGAGGATATAATAAAGATAACTAACATATATAAAAAAAAGACACTGGTTAAACCAGCGTCTTAATGAACAGCAAACTGCATAAAGAGCAGCGGCTTTCTGTGGTAAGTCAGTAGCTACTCAATCATGAAAGTAACCCTTTTCCTACATACATCTGGCCGGATGGTATGGAGGGGGTTACTTTTTTAATGTAACCGCGATTACTGCGACGATTAAAGAGGCGAATGAAATCATTAGCATCAGTCCGTCCATAATAGAAATCACCAGCGACACCCCCTTTCTGAAAAGGAGTGACCGCTGCCCACTATACCAAATTGCTGTTCATTTCTTATTATATCTGTATTTACTTGTTATTTATAGCAAAATATAGATGCATAAAAATTCTCCCACTTAAAGTGGGAGAATTTTTTGCATGAATATCCCTTTATTCTTCCACTACACGGCCATCTTTATAAATGTGGAACCACCCAATCGTTCCTGAGCCGCCTTGATCCATCCAATCTTTATTTGCTGCTTTATATTTGTAATATGATTTTCTTTTGCCATCTTTCAGCAACCTGCCATCACCGCTGAAAACGATATTGTTACCCAGCTTTTTTTTACCTAACGCGATCGCGTCTTTCTCTGTAAACTGTTTTCTTTCTACTTTATTTTCGTCTAAAGCTGCCCATGTCAACGGGCCAACGATACCATCCGAGGCCAAATTATGATCCACCTGAAACTCTCTTACGACATTTTGTGTTTGGGTACCAAAAATCCCATCAACGCCTACAATATATTTAACATCTTTAAGGCTTTGCTGTAGATCTCTTACATAACTAGAACGGGAGCCTTTCCGGAGGGTCGGGCGCGTTTCCGCTTTCGTTTCGATTTTCTCGGTTTGATTGTCTTTTGATGCTGCGTGGGTAATTGAAGTTCCCGTTCCTAGAGGGGCCATCATCAATGCAACGGCTGGAAAAATGACCAATAATTTTTTCTTCAACGTCATATAACCTCCATTCAAATATACATTCCTGCAGAATCTGACTTTCTTTCCTTTGGAGCCCATTCATTATAACGTAAGAGGTCATTCAATTAACGTTTTATTACTTTAATTATAAAAAATGGTAAATAATATCCACGGTGTGCATTTCAAAAAGTCAGCATATGATGGAAACCCCGATTCTTGAATAAAACCAAAATAATCCCCTAAAGGAAATTATTCAGACTGTAGACAAACTCGATGAAAATCGAGTTTGTCAATTTTTATGGCTTGTACAATTTGGCCGTTGATTTCCACTCCAGGCACTCGCTTTCCGCGGGCGGTCGGGGAGCCTCCTCGGCTTTCGCCTGCGAGGTCTCCCCTAGACGCGCTTTTCCCGCAGGAGTCTCGAACACCCGCTCCAATCAACTTTGTCTTGCCTTTTAGATGGAACACTTTTGCCTACAATCTTTTTTGTTTTAAAATAGGAGTATTAAAACTTGAGGTGATGACGATGCTTTCGAAACATAATTCTATTCAGCGAGATCAACTTGAAATGATTACTTTTTACCTAGTCATGATTGTACTTGCTTACTTCCCTTTTTTTCATTGATGGCTTTTTGATCAATTTTTGTATAGATGCGTTCCACTTCAATTTTGTCATGCAGCAGAAGTTCGCGGTTTTCTTTTAGCAGTTCATCATAAGATTTCTTTCTCCTAGACATTTTTTAATTCACCTCTCAAGTGATTGAATTCCTTTTGCAGGACAACAATCGGAAGCTCGTATAGTTGTTTATTATATTTTTTAAAAATCCCGAATTTCAGAAGTTCTTGTATAAGTTCCTCTTTTTTTGTTTCTCCCTTTGTACTTAATTGGGTAATCATCAAGGACCCTCCTTAACAAAAATGCTGACTTTTGGTATTTGGGGTTGCCTAGCATCCCACATGAAGAATCTCCTATTCTACCTATTGCTTCCCCATATAAGGGCATGCTCTCAAAGTCTTCACATTTCCTTAATTGTTCGTATGTAGGACTTTCCTGGTGCATTTTCAATACTCGATCAAATACACCAAATCCACATTGTTATTACCTAATTCACTATAGTTGAAAACGATTCTCAGAGTCAATTATATACCTCTGTTAATTATATGAAGGATGATCATCAGGAACGGATATTTCCATAAAAAGGTAAGTCCTTCCCTATATCTGTAATGCGCCTGGAACTTTAATATTCATGCTTCAAAAAAAAAGCCCGTTTTTACTCATTAAGAGTAAACAGGCTTTTTGTAAGTCTACTATCCCAAACATGTACTAGCTTGAACTGCTTTTCTTTATGAATATCTTAAATCTTTGTATTAATAAAATTTCACAATATCTTCAAATGGCAGGAACGTCTTTTCTCCTGGTTGTTCATTGGGCTCACCAAATGGCATTTGAGCTATCAATGACCATTCCCCTGGAATATCCCAAGTTTTCTTCACTTCTTCATCAATGATCGGATTATAGTGTTGTATTGATGACCCAATGCCTTCCGCTGATAAAGTCATCCATATTGCATACTGCAACATAGCACTTCCTTGATGGGACCAATATGGAAACTGTTCTTTATATGATGGTGCTTTTTCTTGCATTTGCTTTATCGTTTCTTGATTTTCAAAGAATAGGATTGTGCCCACTCCATCACGAAATCCTTGTAATCGTTCGACAGTTGCCGCAAAGCTCTCTTCTGGAACGCGCGAACGAAGTGTTTCTTTTACGATATCCCAAAACTTTTCATGTTCGTCATTCATCACTACCACCACTCGTCCACTTTGCATATTAAATGAAGTTGGTGCATGTAAAGCGGTTTTTAAAACTTCATTAATTCTTTCTTTCGTAATATTTTCATTCTTTTTCACCTTACGGATCGAACGGCGATTGATGATTGCTTCTTTTAAATTTGTTGTAGTTGCTGACATTTTGATTCCTCCAAATTATGTTTAATTTAATAGGATAGATTGATATTTATTTAATAGCTCAGAACGTTATTAGCAATTCCCCTTACTATCGCATTGCAAGCCATCAAATTCATTCAGTTTATTTTTTGCTTCTTCCTTCTCTATGACTTGCGCTAACCTTTCTTTGCTAGCGAGTCCTTGGATCACTTCATCACCAATGATGAACGTTGGAACAGCCCTAATATCCGCTTCTTCATAGGCATGTTTTAGTGCTTCTTGATGCACTTCACGATACTTCCGTGACACTAACGCTTCTCTAAAAGCCCCCTCGGAAAGATCAACTTCACCTGCTAATTTTGTCAATACTTCAATATCTTCAATATTTTGTTCCTCTTGAAAAAATGCTGTAAAAACTCTGTCATGGAACTCATTACCTTTTCCGTGCTCCTTTGCAAACTGGCACCCTTCGAACGCCAAATGTGTATATGGGTGCGGAGAAACACGGGGTAGACGCATATCAATCCCTAGTTTTTTCGCAACAGGAAGAATATAGGAATCCCATGAGCTCAACTTATCAGGTTCTTTCCATGGATCAATTTTCGAATATGGACTAGGACGCAGTTCAAATGGCATCCACTCCACTTCTACATCTTTTTCCTTCACGATTTCGTCTAAAGGACCTTTGCCCAAAAAACAAAATGGACATATAAAATCAGAATACGCTTTAATTTTCACTGTCATATGATATTCCCTCACTTTTTATCATTAGCTCCCATTTGTAACCAAGTCAGTTACAATAGAGAGTAAAAAAATATGCTTTCTCTGAATATAGAATGCATTGGATTTAGTAGTACGTAATTGATTGCTGCTTGCGATTGTACTGTTATGTGTTCCACCCTGCTGTAATCATTTTAGTTACAGGTCGTATATAAGTCAAGCATTATTTTAAAAAAGCTTTAAATCGAAATGCAAGAAAAAAAGTTTGCAGAGGAAGTGAATCTTTCTCTACAAACTTTTTTATTAAGCACCCTTACATCTCAATGTGTTCGTTAACGAGTTCTCTCTTTTTCTTTCTCTGTTTTTTCGACTTTTTAAAGTATAGCAATTCGTATATACATGGAATGACGATGAGTGTGAGCAGTGTTGATACAGCTAACCCGCCAATGACAACGATTGCTAAGCTTTGTGAAACAAGACTTCCCGTTTCCGCCTTTTTATATAAAAGAGGCAGCATGGCGCAAATGGTTGCTACAGCCGTCATAATGATCGGACGGAATCTCGTAGCTGTCGCTTCAACGATCGCATCCCGGATAATCATTTTTTCTTCGTTTTGCTTGACTCGATCGAGAAGCACAATAGCGTTTGTCACCACAATTCCAATTAACATGAGCGCACCCAACAGTGCTGTAATATCCACTGGAATTCGACTGATTACCAATCCTAACACTGCTCCGATAGCAGCGAACGGCAATGAAAATAAAATGGCGATTGGTGCTTTAATTGATTTAAATGTTAAAACCATGATTAGAAAGACGATGCCTATAGATATTAACATCGTAAGGAACAAATCGGTAAAATCATCTGCTTGCTGGGCACTGGCTCCCCCAATATAAATGTCTACATCCTTCGGAATATCAAGACCCTTGGTCTCCTTGTCTCCAAATATCTCAAGATTAATTTTGCTTGCAATATCAGAAAGTTTGGCAGGATCGACCGTTGCCGTTAATTGAAGATACGTTTCTCCGTCTTTATGGAACTGGGTTGTTGCACTCTCCTCGCTCTTTAAAGAAGCAACTTTCGATACCGGGACTAAACCGCCATCTGTCATTATAGGTATATTCTTTAAATCCTTTGGTTTTTTAGGATCTAAGATTGGTTCAAGGACTACAGGTGTCTGCTTATCCGCAAGCGTGATATTGCCGATTGGGGTTTTATTAAGCATGATACCAAGTTGTTGACCTATTTGTTCTGTGTTGCCTTTAGCCGGATCTACCTTGAATGAATAAATGGTTTTCTTTTCGTCCTGGTTCGTTGTAACATCTTCAATCCCTTTAATATCTTGAATTTTTCCTTTGATCTTATTAGCTGTCAGCTCCAAATCTTCCGCACTGCTGCCAATTACATCTATCGTAATGTTCGTCTTTGAAGCCCCCATCATAAATGAAGATGCGGTGGTCGTAAGCTTCGCACCAGGATAGTTTTCTTTTTGCTTTTCGATTTCCTCCAAGATGGTATCTATGTTTGCTTTATCCTTCACTAAGAGACCGAATGTAGCTTCTGTAGGTGATGTGACTGCGCCGTATTGAGCACTTTCGGCAGAGTTTCCTAATTGCATGAACACATTATCCACATCACTCATATCCTGCATTTTCTCTTCGAGTTCTATCGCCTTTTCTTTTACTTTATCAAAGGGCTGATCATTTGGATAAGTCAACGTCACTGAGACATAGTCAGCTGAAGAATTGTCAATCGCCCCTTTTGGCATGGCAAAATATGTACCAATGGAACCGACAAACAACAGCAACGCAACAATCAGGACAACCCATTTATGGTTTAATGACCAAGTAACTAGCTTGGTAAAACGCTTAGCTGGTCGATGTTTTGGCAGCTTCGCTCTTTTCAGCAATCCCGCACTCATTAAAGGAACAACCGTTAATGCGACAATTAAAGAAGCCAGCAATGAATAAGTGACCGTTAAAGCGAAAGGAAGCAGAAACTCTTGAAGCCCTCCGTTCAATAAAGCTACAGGCAAGAAAACGGCTACAGTAGTAAGCGTTGAGGCTGTTATCGCCACTCCTACCTCTTTTATTGCCTCCATCACCAATTGGATGGAAATCTTCTCCTGCTGCATTTTCCGGAAAATATTTTCAATAACAACAATACTATCGTCCACTAAGCGCCCAATGGCTACAGCGACACCGCCTAGCGTTAAAATATTCAGCGTCACTCCCGACAATGACAGCAAGAATAACGTAAAGCCAAGAGATAGCGGTATGGACACGATTGTAATAAATGTAGACCGTATATTTCGTAAAAAGACCATGATCACAATGGTGGCGAATAGCGCACCAAGCAGCACTTCTTTTACCATCGTCTGAACAGAAGTCTCCACCATATCAGCTGTAGATAAATAGATGGTCGATTTCTGGTCACTATACTTTTCATTGATTTCTTTTGCTGTTTTTTCAACCTCTTTACTGATTGTGACAGCATTTGATTGGCTGTCCTTGATAATGCTAATATCAATGCTTTCTTTTCCATTGAAACGACTGATGAGATTACCATCTTTCGCTTCATCAACATTCGCTATCTCTCCAAGTGTGACATTTGGAGTGACCTTTAACGCTTTTAATTTTTCAATACTTGTTAAATCCCCGATAACCTTGATGTTACTAGCCTTCCCATCGATCACTTTTTCGCCTACGGCTAGAGCTGTATTCTGACCGTTAAGGACACTCATGACATCTTGGATCGAAACTTTCTTTTTAGCCAATTGTTCATTATCCACTTTGACTGAAAGAACAGATTGGGAAATTCCAAATGTCTGTACATCCGAAACTCCTTTAATATCTTTATACAGAGGCTCTAATTCCTTCTTCGCAAAGTCTATATTTTCAGCTGTTAATCCGTCCTTAAAAGTAACAGCTATAAATGAAATGGGAATCATTGATGTATTTAGCTGTGTAACAGTCGGTTTTGCCATGCTTTGTGGCAATGCTACATTGTCTAAAGCCTCTTTAACATCAAGTTTTGCTTGTTTCATATCCGATCCGGATTCAAAGAATAGATCTACTTTTGAAAACCCATCTCCCGTTGTGGAGTATATTGAGCTCTTTCCCTTAACTCCAGTGACTGCTCTTTCAATCGGATCTGTAACTTGTGTTTCCATCGTTTTCGAATCAGTGCCCTGTCCCATCGTGATAATCGTAACTTGTGGATTGTCAGCAGATGGTAAAAATTCCATCGGCAATTTAAAATAACTGACAACACCTATCAACAAAATAAATATGGTTACCAACGAAACGGCAGCCTTGTTCTTAAACGACCACTTAGTAAAAAATTCCACGTCCACATCTCCCCTGATTGTAAATTAAAGAAAATAATTCCATTTTTAATATTACCATATATTACTAAGGTAAGTGCGTAGAAATTATAACTTTTAACCTAGAATTTATGAGGTATGACAGGGCCTTTCGCTCCACATAAAAAAGGTTGCCGCAGCAACCTCAATTATCAAAACTTTATTACTTGTAACCTTTTAAAAAAAGCATAATGATCGCCAATATGATAAGACCGATAAATAATAAAGGTCCGATGCCTGAACTATACACGAAGTATACAGTGATATTGCGGAAAGCCATCACAACAAGGAATAGGAGTAACAGGATTCCTAAAATAATGATCAGAGCGGTATTTTTATTCCGATACAACGTAACCAGCCCCATTTTTAAAGCTTTATTTACACGAAAGCATGCCCCACAACATCATTCCGTTAAGAAACAATATGCCGCCACCATTTTGTACTATTCAGTATTTCGTTAAATACCTTTCAGTAGCGAGAAAATAAAAAAGGGTTGTACAATTTGAACGTTGATTGGAACGTAGGGCACTCGCTTTCCGCGGGCGGTCCGCCCTCGGCTTGCGCCTGCGGGGTCTCCCCTAGACACGCTTTTCCCGCAGGAGTCTCGAACACCCGCTCCAATCACTTTGTTTTAACATTTAGATGGAACCCCTTTTGCTAGAAGGATTAAAACTTGAGGACATAAGGATGCTTTTTAAACATGATTCTATTAAGCGAGATCATCCAGCGAACCATTTGGTTCGTAAAATGGAGGCCGCCATTGTGTTTGGGACAATTGTAACACTTGGAAATACGCATGATAGTCACATCTTAGAGCCACTTGTTGGACAAGTAATTGAAAAAGTTGGGAAACCAGAAGCTGCTGCTGCAGATGCAGCTTCTAAAACACCGGCGATTACAAGCTATCTATTTGGTCATAAAATAACACCGGCTTTACCGTATTCACGTCCTCGAACAAAGGAAGGATTCTTCTGCAAACATGACTATGTTTACGATGAACATTTTGATTGTTACCCTTGCCCATCGGACGAGATTTTAAAGTACTCACCAACGAATAAAGAGGGCTATCTCGAGTACAAATCACCAAAACACATTTGTGTGACCTGTCCATTTTTATCAAAGTGTACCGAAAGTAAGGACCTTGCCATGTCCAATTGGCCATCTTCTTTATATTCATGGCAGGGAATTTCAAAAGGGGTTCGGAATGTTTTAATTCCGAACCCTTTTGTCTACAAACTGAAAGGGTTGCCGCAGCAACCCTTTTTCCCGAAACTGTAAAAATGAACCTACAACTCTTGAAGTTCATTGACCGTTAAAAACGTATACCCTTCGTTCGTTAACTCTTGTATTATCCCTTCAATCGCTTGAAGTTCTTTACCCGTATCATCATACATCGGATGCATCAGGATGATCGAACCTGGTTTTATATTTTCCTTCACATACTTCACTTTATCAGAAGCTGAAGTGTAATAGCTATCTGGTTCCAGATTCCAGGTAATGGTTTCTCTATCATTTTTATTTAAGTAATATGGCAAGCCAACGATCTTTTTCCCATTTGGTGGCCGAACGTCAATTTCACCCTTATATCCGGAGTTTTGAATTAATTTATCCGTTTTCTCGATTTCCGCTTTGATATAGGAGGGCGATTTAAAAACCATTCGCCTATGGGAATACGTGTGATTCCCAATCTGGTGTCCGGCTTCCGCTATTTTCCCAGCTTCCTCTGGGTACTTTTCGATTTCGTTACCAATCAGGAAGAATGTAGCTTTTACATCGTATTTATCCAATAACGGCAGGATCTGATTTACATTCTTCGATGGACCATCATCAAAAGTCAAAGCAACCACTTTTTGATCCGTCTCTACCTTATCGGTTAATCCTCCGAATACCTGATATGTTCTCGAATTCATCAATTTATACGTACCCAGCAATAGGAGGAAAACAACCAGGATTCCCAACCCAATGAATCTCAGTTTCTTTCTCATGACTATGACCTATCTTTCTAAAAGTTTTTAAATTCATGACTTATTATAGCAAATCACTGAACGAAAAAACTTATTGCTCTCTTCCGAACGAGCCGTCCACATTCACTTTACATGGATCAATTCAAAACGCTCGCACACCAGCAGCATATCTTCTTTAAAGGTTTGGCCTATTTTGTCCAGTGCTTCTTTCAACCATTTTTCATGTGCATCCCACCAGTATGTATATGTTCGATCTCCTTCCCCTTCTGCAATCGCAAACTCTGCACTCACTTCATTCATCGGCAATACTTCGACCTTCACTGTTTGGATGATGGCTAAGGGCACATCCTCACTACTTAAAATAATGCTGTAATCACCCACGGATGGTAATGGTTCATTTTCCTCTTCATAAAAAACATAACCAGAGCAAATAGCCGTTTTTATCCCATCCATCACTAATTGAGCCAAATGATCGGGATCAGCCCCGAATTGCCACGCACTGACTGACTGAGGTTTTTCTTCACCTTTCCCTTGCCAAAATTCATTCCAATATAATTCCGCTTTAACATTCATTCTATGATCTCTCCATTCTATTTTGTCCTATTTAAAGGCTGAACCGCTGCTTTTAAGAGAAATGCAGAAATGATCAGGTCACGCATGATTCGCCTCTTCATGTTCTCAACTAAGTCCCCATTCTAAATCGCCTAATATCGGATTCACCAGTTTCATAATGTCATATGATACTTCAAACCCCTTGGAGTAACTGGATCAAAACAAAAATCCCCCTAAAAAACATGTTACATTACTTAGCTGTTATTACTAATGTTGTAACAACTTTTGATAAAAGAGTGACAAAAGGTAACTAGTGTATATGACAAGCGATTTGTGATACTCGGTTAGATCCATTCATGATGCGGCCTTAAGGTCAATCAGGAATGGGAGCTGACTAGGAAATTAAATCGATTAATAAGGGAGAAAAAAACATGAAAACGAAAACACGTAATTTAGGGCTTGCCTGTCTATTATTATCTGCCACCACTTTTACTGCTTGCACCGCAATTAACAATGTCCCAACCGAATCAGTAGACTCTCAAAAACCAGCAAAAAAGATAAGTACAAACGGCCCCCAAGATGCTAAAGAAGTAGAATCGTTCATGAATTCGGTGCTTGTCGATAAGATGGGGAAATACAATGTGAATGGCTCCAATTTTGTAGTTGTCAAAGATGGGAAGGTCCTGTTAAACAAAGGCTATGGTTATGCTGATAAGGATAAGAAAATACCAGTAGATAAAGATACCGTCTTTCAAATCGCTTCCGTTTCAAAGACCTTTACAGGCTTGGCAGCGATGCAGCTTGCTGATAAAGGCGCGATTGATCTGAACCATGATATTCATGAATATTTAGATGGCTTGAAAGTACCCAATAAAACAGGAACTCCACTGACTATGTTTAATTTGCTTACCTATACAAGTGGTGTAGATCTGCCTGATATTACTACGTATACCTCACCTGATTATATAAACCAGGAAATTCCGATGAAAGAGTTTCTTAAAGAGCATATGCCGACTGTAGTTCGAACACCTGGAGAATCGTATACCTATGATAATTTTGCCTTTTTATTGGCTGGCTATGCGATAGAAAACGTAAGCGGCCTTAGATTCGATCAATATATGGAAAAGAATATATTCAAGCCATTGGAAATGAGCTCGACAAGTACCCGTTTCACCCCTGAACTACTCGATAGGATGGCTGTACACTATGATGATAAAGGCACGCCACATCCAACTTCCGGTCATGCACCGACAGATGGGCCACAGGGCAGCATTCTTTCTACGGGAGATGATATGGCTAAGTATTTAACCATGTTTCAACAGCAAGGTGAATTTAAAGGAAAGGAAATTATCAGTGAAAAATCGTTAGAGCAAATGCAATCCTATCAGGTGTTTGCAGATAAGACTCTGCCCATGACAACTGTCGGAGGATTCGAAGGATTCTTCAACGATTTAATGAATGGTCACCATGTCATTCTAAAAGGCGGAAGCATGCCTGGACATCAATCGTTAATTGTATTATTGCCGAAGGGCAATACCGCCTTTTACATGTCGTATAACAATGATTCCATGATGAGTATAGAAGTATTTGAAGAGTTTATGGATCACTATTTCCCAGAAAAAAAGAAGCCAAAGAAATCCACTTACACGCCTTTAAGCAGTAAAGAAGCCGCTAAATATGTTGGATTATACCAGAACACCCGCTTCCATTTCTTAAAATACAGGTTGACCTATAAGAACGGTAGCTTGTTGCTGGAGGCAGGGCCCTCAGGCAAGCACACCTTGAAGATGGTTCATCCCCTGTTGTTTGAAGATGAAGCTGGAAATAAATTAGCGTTCAAGAAAGATCATCAGAATCGGATTAAATACTTCTATTACACAAGTTCAACAGGTCTGGATTTTATTGCCGATGCACAAAAAATGCCTTCTAAGAAGCCTTTCTCAGATGTACCGCATGACAGTTTGTATAAGACAAACATCGACAATCTGTATGCATTCGACATATTCAAGACTCAACCAGACAACCGCTTCCATCCGGAAGGTATCATGACACAGGGAGAGTTTGCAGATTTACTACTTCGTGCACATGGTTGGTTTGGTTTTCCCGATGATATTGAGACAAATAAAGCAAAAATGGTTTCCGGCATTCCTAATTTTAACCGCAAAACTGTCATTACAAGACAAACAGCAGCAGTCATGATTCAAAATCTAAAGCAAATCCAACCCGCTCCAAAGGTCAAAATAACTGGAAAAACCGATAAATGGGCGATTGAAGCTACTCAAGCGCTTGTATCACAAGGAATTATTGATCCCGATATTAAACCCAAGGCAGATGGGTCTATAGATTTCCGTTCAAAGCAGCCTTTACTTCGTCAAGAAGCTAGTGCATTGCTTGATAAGGCATTTGGTTACTATACACTGCCCCTCAAAATCAAGTAACCAAATGACCCCACAGAAATACTGTCAGCACCAAGTCATAAATGGACTCTCAATTAAGTAATCTGCCAAAAGCCATGAATATCAAATAGGTAAGCATGGCTTTTGATTTACCTTAACAATAACAAGAAAAACATGTAGCTCTCACAACCGTCAATTCATCTGTCATTCGCTTTTTTCACTTCTGTATTCATTTGTTCCCATTCACTTAAATACATACGTTTCATGATTTTTTTAGGATTTTCCAGTTTACTAATAAATTCCAAACTGTTGCCGTCTGGATCATTAAAGTGAATTTTAGCGTGCGCATATTCCCCATGAGGCATGACGAAAGGTTCAATTGGTTCAAATCCAAAAGCCTCTCTTGGCGAATAGCCTCTATCTTCAAGCCATACGACTGAGCTCTTTAAATCTTCCAATGATACTTCAAAAGCTATATGCCTGATGGAAGGATGATACTCAACCTCCACTTTTTCCGTTTCCCAAAGCCCCAACCAACTTTTATCCTTTTCAATCCACAGAAAAGCCAGGTTGTCTTCAACCTTATGATCCAACTGCAAACCAAGCCCTTCATAGAATTCAATGGAACGATTCAAATCACGAACCGGTAAATGTGCTTCATATAAACCTCTTATCATTCCATACACCCCTTTTTTCGTCAGATCGAAACCATCCTGATTCAATCCCTTTATCCAATTGTTCTACGGGGCAAATTCAATTTCACCCGTTACTAACAAAGTGATGACGATAACCCAAAATATAAAGAAAGACGAAGAAAAAACCAAAGAAATAATAGGAATCACTCTTTTCTCCGTTTTCTTCAAAATACCTATGATAGAAAGGACGATACCGGTAATCGTAAGGAAAAATGTTATATAATCATCAGCCAGGCTCCCGATATTTGCAACTCTAATAGGTGTAACAAAAACTATAAAAAAGCAAATAATTCCAATGATGAATGAAATAAAACTAATTACACCGTACCTCTTCTGAATAAATGCATCGTTTTCCATCAATCCACCCTTTCATGATCGTAATTTAAATAGTATTTCTCCATAAAAATTATTTCACAAATAATTTTAACATATAATGCCAATCGGTTGTTGTGCACAAAAAAGGTTGCCGCAGCAACCTTCCCGATGACAGGATAAAAAACGTTGAATTAAAGCTTCATTTTCATACCCTCATGAGTAGCTTTGAATCCTAAACGTTCATAAAAACGCAGCGTTTCTTCCCGCTTTTTATCTGTTGTCAGCTGAATGATATGGCACCCCCGCTCCTTTGCACGCTCAATCGCATATAGAATCAACTTGCTTCCTATTCCTTTCCCCCGCTCTGAAGATGCAGTCCGAACCCCTTCTATCGTAGCTCTCCAACCTCCTTGATGGGTAATATAAGGAATGAACGTGATTTGCTGCACCCCAACGATATCCTCACCAAGACATGCTACGATCAATTCATTATTCTCATCGGAATCAATGGATTCAAAGGCTTTTCGATAGCTTTCAGGAAGGGGATTTTCATAGCGTTCCCTTTCCCTCCCCAATACATCATCCGCCAGCATCTGTACTATTTCACTTAAGTCTTTTATTGTCGCATTCCTGAATGTGACCATACTATCCCTCCTGATACGTCACCTTTTTCATGATGAAAAGTAATCCAGTTTCATCTAATACTTCTGCTAATCATTCTACGTTCCTCTTTTCCTTCCAAAATATTTTCCATCCCGCCAATTTGGGGGAAAAATAATGATAGTGATTCTATCGAAATCCTTTCTATCAACATCTAAAATTTAGACGGCCAAAAAAGGACAAACTCCCTCTTTTATAAGGGAGTCCGTCTTAGAAAATCATTATTAGGTAATTGGCGCTGGATTAAAACCGGTAAACGTCGTTTATAAAATAAACCATACATTTAAAGATGCCAGGCAGTAATAAGAGGGCTGCATCGGCAACCCTCCCTCAAATGCTATTTGGATGCACTTTAACCATTGACAGATTAAAGAGCCTATTTATTTAATAATTATTTTGGAAGTTCATGAAATAAGAAAACTCTTCACGGCAGCTAAGAAGGCTGGTAAATTATCTTCATGCACAAAATGCCCGGCATCCTCTATCGTCACCAATTCGCAATTAGGAATAAGCTCGGAAACTTCCTGCAATTTGTTTTGGGGAATATGACTCGACCCACCGCCTACAACAAGAGTTGGCATGATAATGTCCGTAAGACGCGCCCACCATTCGGGATTGGGTTCATTCAGTTGCCTTAGAATCGAAGGCACAACCTGCCAATCAAACGGCAGAGGGCCAGAAGGTTTGGAAGGTACTTCGATTGGTCTATCCGAAAAAGGAGGAGGAGTGTCTTCGACAATCAACCTTTCAATCCTCGATGGAAATGCTTGTGAGAAAAGATAGGAAACTGTTCCCCCCATGGAATGCCCTATTAGCGAAAACCTTCCCAAATTCATAGCATTCGCAAAATGAAGCAAATCATTGCACATCAATTCAAAACTATATGTATTAGTTCTCGCACTCCCACCGTGGCCTCGTTGATCTAATGCTAATACGCGATAATTTTCCCCCAATACTGCAGCCGCCTGATCCCATGAACCTGCACTTTTCCCCAGCGCATGAAGGGCAACAAGCGGTGGTGCAGAAGGTTCCCCACTCTCGCGATATTGAAAAGTGAGTCCATTCAAATCAATTTGATTAACCCGTATTTCCATCTCCATTCATCTCCTAGGATGGGATTCATAAACCCACCTATATAATTTCGATGCCTATTTTAAAAACCTCCTGAAATTTTATGTCCGCTCATATCAAATTATACTTTTTACGGAAGCAATCGCCTTTATCGTGGTTATTTCGGCCTTCAACCCTTTTATTCCTTCTTTTACCGATTATTTCGGCGTTCAGCCCATCACTCGTCCTTCAGCCTAGCGGAGTTGACGGCGGAGAAATAATCCATGACAAATAAACGAAATTGCTTGGCTACCGGGGTGAAGTAGCGTTTTTCTGACCAGCCAAGCCCTATGGTTCTTTGACAGGCAGGTTCGGTTATCCTGATTTTATGGGATAATGATCCGGTTTGGTGGAGCCATGTCAATTCGGATACGAAGGCAATGCCCAACCCTTTCCTGACAAGGTCCGAGATGACAGCAGGTTCATCGCCTTCGAATGCGATGTGCTGGACAAATCCTGCTTCGAGGCAAAATTGGTCGGTTAGGCTGCGGAATCCGAAGCCTGTGTTCATACTGATGAATGGTTCATCTTTCACTTCATGAAGTTGGATGCTTTCCCTGCCAGCCAGCCGGTGATTGGGAGGCACGATCAGATATATTTCTTCGGTGATCAGCGGTTCCCACTTTAGGTCGGGGCCTTCTATCGGAACGGATGATATGCAATAATCGATTTCCCCTTCAATTAGAAGCTGTTTCATGGATGATATGGATTTTAGGAATTGTTGAAAACGTACATCCGGATATTTAGATAAAAATGTGCCCAATAAATCAGGCAGGACCCTAGGGATGGTAACGGCCAAGGTGATGTTCTTTTGGTCTTGATCTGTTAATTCCACAATTTCGCGCCTTCCCTCATTCAGTTCCGCAAAAGCCCGTTCGACCCTGTTCAAGAATATTCGTCCGGCTGCATTGAGCTTGATTTTCCGGTGTTCCCTATCGAATAGCGGGACTCCCAAATCCTCTTCAAGCCGGGATATGGTTTTACTGAGCGACGGCTGAGCAATCTTAAGTTGTTCCGCAGCCTTCGTCATATGTTCAAGTCGTGCTACTGTTTGAAAGTACTGCAGCTGTAATATTTCCATTTCTCCACTCTTTTCACATAGATTTAAATCTATTATTACATAATCATTTATGTATTATACAGTATCTAAAAAAGCCATTATGATGAAATAATCTCATTTTGTTAGAAAGGGCAGGATCAATCATGAAAGGTTTACAACTTGTACTTCAAGATATAAAAGCAATGTGGAAACATAAACACGGGAGAATCGCCTTGATTTTCCTTTTGATCGTTCCATTGATTTACTCTGGTTTCTTCTTGGCAGGATATTGGAACCCATATGGACAGATGGATCAGCTCCCTGTAGCAGTGGTCAATCTCGATAATGGTTCGGAAATGGACGATAAGCCAATCGAAGCTGGAAATGATTTCGTTAAACAATTGAAGAAGCAGAAAGAATTGGACTTTCACTTTGTATCAGCAAAGGAGGCTAATAAGGGTCTTAAAAAAGGGGCCTATTATATGGTTGTCACGATTCCGGATGATTTTTCGGAAAATGTCACGACTTTAATGGATGAAAAACCGGAAACGGCTAAACTTTTGTATACTGTCAATCCAGGTAAAAACTTCGTTGCCTCACAGATCAGCACAACTGCTGTTGAAAAGATGACTACAAAGATCAACGCAAGCATTACGAAAGTCTATTCTGAAGGCATCCTTTCAAAATTCCACGATGTTTCTAAAGGCTTGAAGGATGCCGGGGATGGAGCGGAAGAGCTTCATCAAGGAACGGCGGATGCGAAAAGCGGCAGTGAAAACTTGTCTGATGGCATTCAGGACTTGAATGCTGGCGCCCAGAAGCTGAAAACAGGGAGCACAAAGCTCTTGGATGGACAAGAAACCTTAGCCGATGGTGCGGAAGGATTAACATCAGGTTCCCGGAACCTGTATTCCGGCATGAAGCAGCTATCGGAAGGACATCAATCATTGGAAAATGCTTTGAATGAAGTAAATCAGGGGGTTAAGAACTGGTCAGCCGGAAATGCAAAACTGATGCAAGGGCAAAAAGAGGCGGCTGATACAGCGAATACTCTTAAGAAACAATTGGATGCCTATATGAAAAGTCATCCTGATGCAATAAAGGATCAAGACTTCAAGCAAATCATGGCCCTATCTGAAGGATTATCCAAATCAGCCACCGCTTTAAATGCCGGACAAAAACAACTTGGCGAAGGTGCTGCTAAAGTGGCGGATGGACAAGACACCATTCAAACCGGGATGAAAACCTTTGGTGATAAGATGGCACAAGCTACCTCTGATGCTAAGCAATTAAACGAGGGATCTGAACAATTAGCGAATGGATTATTTAAATGGAAAAATGGTTTCTCCACTTTAAATAACGGAATCGATTCGTTAGCCGGCGGAAGCAGCCAGCTAGCCAGTGGATCTACGGAACTTCAAGACGGACTGGCTTCACTGGAAACGGGATCAAGCAAGTTATCCACCAAGCTTAATGAAGCAGCCGATAAAACGGCCAGTCTTCAGTACGGCGATTCGACCACTTCGATGTTCTCTGAACCCGTGCAATTGGTTCAATCCAATCTATCGGAAGTTCCTAACTATGGGACCGGGATTGCCCCTTATTTTCTGTCACTGGCCTTTTATGTAGGTGGTATCATGGCTTCCAATATTTTACCGCTTGGCCGCAGGCAGAATCTAAAGGTTACCGGAACCGTTCATTTCATGAATAAATTAGGGCTGGTATATGTAATCGGCATGATTCAGGCACTTCTAGTGGATGCGGTCGTCCTTTTTGGATTCCATTTACATGTGGCAAGTGTCCCAGTATTCATTCTGTCAAGCATCATCGTTTCATTCACCTTCATGACGTTCATCCTTATGTTGGTGACCGTATTCGGAGTGGTTGGCAAATTCGCAGCAGTGACCCTTCTCGTGTTCCAATTGGCTACTTGCGGCGGAACATTCCCTGGCGAACTCGGCATGCCATTATTAATGAAAATCGGCTCATTTTTACCTATGGCCCACTCACTAAAAGAGCTGCAAGAGGTCATCTCATTAGGAGGCTGGGAAAACTTGCGGACGCAGATATGGATCTTACTTGCCTATCTAATTACTGCAGCGATCATTGGCTGGATAGCCAGTCATATCCAGCATGCAAAGGTAACTTC
This sequence comes from Peribacillus sp. YIM B13481, assembly GCF_042787985.1. NCBI lineage: Bacteria > Bacillati > Bacillota > Bacilli > Caryophanales > Bacillaceae > Peribacillus > Peribacillus sp. YIM B13481. The sequence goes on along the minus strand of NZ_JBHZPE010000027.1, from coordinate 42,958 downwards.
AAAAGAAGTGACTTCTTGATTTAAAGCGCAGTCTCATTCTAATGGCGCTTTCCTTTTGTAAGTCCTGCTGAAGGATGAACAGCAATATGAAGTGAAATCACTGAATATGGGTAAAAACGCGAATAAAAAGGTTGATCGTTCCTCCAAATTAATCTGGTTTGAGTCGAATTACATTGGCTGTCGGTCGAATTATTCCTATCTGGGTCGAATTATATTGGCTGTCGGTCGAATTATTCCAGGCTGGGTCGAATTATTTTGGCTGTCGGTCGAATTATTCCAGGCTGGGTCGAATTATATTGGCTGTCGGTCGAATTATTCCGTTCCAGCCCGAAAAAGCTTAAGTGAGATAAAGTAAAAGCCCCTATGCGCCTAATTATTCAGGTGGCATAGGGGCTTTTTGGTTGTATCTTTAAGCGGTTTGATTCTTTTTCACGGCTGGTTTTTCTTCAGCCGGCCATGCACGCTTGATGAATAATGACAGAATCAGTGCCACAGCAACAATGAAGGTCGATACAAAGAAGGAGAAGTTAATTCCATCCAGCATCGCCTGCATTCCGACTTGGGCCTGCATTTTTTCCATCACCTCAGCAGTGGGCTGGCTTGTTAATTTGCTCATCGCTTTGGTCATTAAGCTCTCACCGGAAGAAGCTGCATGGTTGGACATGACCGTAACAAGCAATGCAGTACCGATAGCACCGGAGACTTGGTTAAGTGTGTTATTCATCGCTGTACCATGCGGGTTCATACGGGCTGGCAGCGAGTTCAATCCGTTTGTCATGATTGGCATCATTGCCATGGAAAGCCCGAATGCACGAATGGAAAACAGAATCACAATGTGTGTATAAGATGTATCCATTGTAAATTTACTGAAGAAATACGTTGTGACAACGGTGATAAATAAACCGGTTGAAGCAAGCACGCGAGCACCGAACTTATCGAAGAGCTTACCTGTGACCGGTGACATAAGGGCCATTAATAGTGCTCCAGGCAGCATCAGCAAGCCGGAATCAAATGGTGAAATGCCACGGACTGTTTGTGTATACAATGGCATTAGGATCATCCCCGAGAACAGAGCCATATTCAGCGAGATTGAAATCGTTGCAGATAAAGCGAACATTGGATGTTTGAAGATCCTGAATTCAAGCATCGGTGTTTCCATTTTAAGTTGGCGTGTAATGAAAAGGATCAGGGAAATGGCACCGACAATCAATGTTCCATAAACCCAAGGGCTATCCCAACCCTTGCTGCCTGCGGAACTGAATCCGTAAAGCAGGCCGCCAAAGCCCAGGCTTGATAGGATGACCGATAATTTATCGATTCTAATATCGACTTTTTCCTTTTTGTCTTTAAGCTTGAAGAAGCCGAAAATTAGCACTAATAAAGCAAGCGGAGTAATGAAATGGAATAGCATTCTCCAATCATAATGTTCGATGATCCAGCCTGAAAGCGTCGGCCCGATTGCAGGGGCAAACATCATGACTAAACCGAATAATCCCATTGCCGAGCCCCGTTTTTCAACAGGGAAAGCAGTTAAAAGTACGTTCATTAATAACGGCATCATAATTGCAGAACCTGCAGCCTGAACCATACGTGCTCCCAATAATAGTGGGAATGCTTCCGCTACACCTGCAACGATCGTCCCGATTGAGAATAGGAGCATGGCTGTCAGGAAAAGATTACGCACTGAATATTTCCTTATTAAGAAGGCTGTCGCCGGAATCATGATTCCGTTCACGAGCATGTAGCCCGTTGTCAGCCATTGGACTGTGGAAGTTTCTATTCCCAGGTCTGTTTTAATTGATGGCAGTGCAATATTTAAAAGGGTTGAATTCAGTATCGCTATAAACGCACCGATCATCAGTATGGCTAAAATGCCATACGACCCTTTTTTTTCAGTTGTTTGTGCAGTACTCACTTTTTATCTAATCCTCCATCCAAACTATTGGTTCATTTAATTGTACGACGAGTATATCTAAATCTCATAAAATCAATAATATACCCCCAGTTCATTTTTTGCAATAAAAATTTACTTGTTTAAATAAGGGTTTGTACTGTGTTGGAAAATAGAGTACGATTACATTTATACAAGCAGTATAATGAAAATTAGGTGATATGATGAATAATCGAAGGCAGAATGTCATCGATGCGGCTCATAAGCTGTTTATTGATAAGGGCTACCAAGCCACGTCCATTCAGGACATTTTAGACGGCAGCGGTATTTCAAAAGGTACTTTTTATAATTATTTCCCTTCGAAGGGTGAATTATTTATTGCCATTTTCCGTTCCGTCTATACAAGGATTCGCCACGACAGGGAAAAACTGTTAATTGGTCAAGATTCAGCTGATATTGAAATTTTCATCCAGCAGCTCGAATTGCAGATGATGGTGAACAAACAAAGTAAATTGCTTATCCTGATCGAAGAAGTCCGTGTTTCCAACGACGAGGAATTAAAGCAATTCATCAATCAAACTCTATTGTTGAGCATACGATGGATGTATGACCGTTTTCTCGATATATTCGGGGAAAGCAAAAAACCCTATCTATTAGATAGCGTCATTATCTTTCATTCGATGATGACCCATATGAATCATTTTAGTTATCGTGCTAATGCGGTCGGTACACCGGACATACAAATTATCCGCTATTGCATGAACCGAATTGTCCATTTAGTCAATGAAGTGGCTGATAGCGGAGAACAGATCCTTGATCCGGAACAAATGGATACGTGGTTTCCCCACCTTAAAAACCATCTTGATCCTTGCCATAATGATTTGCTAAATTCCACCACGGATTTGAAAAAAGTGATAAACAATGCTTTTACTTGCGGTGAAGATCGATCAAGGGCAATTGAACTGGTCGATTTTATCCAAGATGAGCTGATGCAGTCCGACAAACCGCGAAAATTTTTGATTGAAAGTTTGCTGCTCACTTTAAAGACTCAATATGCAGCGCAGATACAAGGCTACATCGAGACTTTTGAAGAAAGCATCAACTCATGCATGGGCCAATGATGGAATGGTTTAATAGAGGACACACGCACCTACTTAGACGGTAGGTGTTTTTTTATGAGCATCTTTAATAATGCTGCCCCTTTTATCAATGATCACTTTAAGGTGGTGGTAAATATTGGATTTAATAACCATTTTTGCAACAGTGAATATCTTAACGTTTTTTCTCTCAAAAGATAACAATAATCGAAAAACCAAAATTGGAAATCATTATTGCTACTTTCACCAGTTGTTTTTTATATCACATGGAATTCGTTTCGCTTTTTGATAAGGGTGGATTTGCTTCCAGTATTTTCGCATTTCTTTACGGTTTTCTTTTTTTCATGAATGGTTAATCCTATTATGGTTATCCGCTTAAAAGGAATTTGCCAATTTGAAGTAGGTTGTTTTTAAGAATGATTTTTGAATTGCAGGAAGAAGAAAGTCATTTTATAAAAAGAGTTGGTTTTATAAGAGAGGCCTAAGGAAAGACTATCCTTATTATACTAAAGGGAGGTCTAGCTATTTGAGTGTGAATGAAAATGCTTTGTCCATTCTGGCTCTAGGCGGAGTGAATGAAATCGGTAAAAACATGTATGTGGTTCAATATTCAAACGATATGGTCATTATCGACTGTGGTGCAAAGTTTCCTGATGAAAGTTTATTAGGAGTCGACTTGATCATTCCTGATATTTCCTTTCTACAGGAAAATAAGGAGAAGATCCGGGCTTTAATCGTGACTCATGGGCATGAAGATCATATAGGCGGTATCCCCTATTTCTTGAAAAAATTGAATGTACCCATTTATGCCACACGTTTAACACTTGGGTTGATTGAATTGAAGTTAAAAGAACATAACCTTTTGGGTGATACTGAATTAATCCAGATCGACTCGGATTCAACGTTGGAATTTGGGGAGATGAGTCTGGATTTTTTCAAAACGAATCACAGTATTCCTGATTGTCTTGGAGTCACCATGCATACACCGGAGGGCACGGTCGTCCATACAGGGGACTTTAAATTTGACTTAACTCCCATGAATGATCAGTATCCCGATATTCATAAAATGGCCGAAATCGGGAGTGCAGGTGTCTTGGCTTTATTATCTGAGAGCACTAACGCTGAACGTCCAGGCTCCAGTCCCTCAGAGCATCTGGTTGGCAGTCATATTGAAGAGGCGTTTATGCAGGCTAAACAGAAAGTCATTCTTTCAACTTTCGCTTCAAACGTCAATCGCGTTCAACAAGTGGTGAACGCTGCCCAGAAGACAAACCGAAAACTCGCCTTACTGGGACGAAGCATGGTGAATGTCGTATCCGTTGCCATCGAGCGCGGCTACCTTGAGGTTCCTGATGGGATGCTAATTCAAGCACATGAAGTCGATAATTATGCTCCTGAAAGGGTCGCGGTTTTATGTACGGGAAGTCAAGGAGAGCCGTTTGCTGCCCTGTCCCGCCTTTCCAGTTCGAATTATCGGGATATGAGCATATTACCTGGTGATACAGTGATCCTTGCCTCCACTCCAATACCCGGAAATGAACGGGATGTTTCCCGGATCATCGACAACCTGTTCCAATTGGGGGCTAAAGTCATTTACGGTTCTGGGTCTGTAACAGGCATGCATGTTTCTGGACATGCCTATCAGGAAGAGTTAAAGCTCATGCTTACCCTGATGAAACCTAAGTATTTCATACCCATTCACGGTGAGTATAGGATGTTGCACCAACATCGGCTACTTGCTGAGTCTGTAGGGGTGGAAAAGGGCAATACTTTCATTATCAATAATGGCGATGTCGTGGATATTGAAAACTCGGTCGCCCGTCAAACGAGAAAGGTTGCTGCCGGCAATACCTTTGTTGACGGCATGGGCGTTGGTGATGTTGGAGAAGTCGTACTGCGCGACCGTAAGCAGCTTTCCGAAGATGGGATGCTCGTAATTGTCATAACACTAAGCAAGACGGAAAGAAAAATAGTATCAGGACCCGATACCATTTCCCGTGGATTTGTCTATGTTCAAAATTCCGAAGAGCTCCTTCGGCATGTAAATCGTCTTGTCACGAAAACGGTCAACGACTTGCAAAGTGAAAAAATATACCGATGGAATATCATTAAACAAACCATCAAGAAGGAACTCGGGCAATATCTCTATAACCAAACCAAGAAAAAACCAATGATCCTTCCGTTAATCATTGAGATTTAGCGTACACAAAAAGGAACTCGACTTCATATAGTCAAGTTCCTTATTTTCAATCAAGTTCTGATTTACTCGCTCTTGCGGCCATCGCCTTGTTTTTATTCCAAACCTTGAACTTCATGAAAATGGCAGCAAGCCCGATGATCACGATGAATAAAAGACTTATGAAAAACCCGGGACGGATCTCTTTTTCAAGCAGTGTGCCACTGACCGCAGCAAAAATTAGCAGAAGTCCAAAAACGGCGGTAATCTTACTCCAAATTTTATTTTCCAAGATTTTGAATGAAGAAAGAATGATGAATGCCCAGTTATATAAAAGCAATATCCCAGCTGAGGTTGTAATGTATTCATAAATCTTGCCTGGCAGGAGCAAGGCTGTGATGATTGACCCTAAAAGCCCTAAGGCTCCAAGACCCAATGAGGGCAGTGGAAGATCCTTGAATTTTTTGATCTTTTGCATGAATAATGATGGCGCATTCCCATCGTTGGAAAGTGTTACCAACAGATTGGTTACACCAAACAGTGAAGCGGTCATCGTCGAGAAACCGGCAATGATGATCGCACCATTAAATACATGAGGGAAAAATGTCAGGTGATAATTGTCCAATGCCGAAACAAATGGGCTTTCTTTTTCATTGAATGCTCCTAATGAAACCATGGTTACGGCTAATCCCAATGAAACCACATATATGATCGTAAGAACCATGAGCATGATCGTCCCTGCCTTTGGCGCATCCTCTTTCTTTTTCAGCTGCATCGCCATCAATCCAATGACTTCAATGCCGCCAAACGCATAAAAAGCATAGATAAGGGATGTCCAAAACCCTTTTAGGCCTTTTGGAAATAATTCATTGTACGTATTCGGAAATGATGGCGGTTTCCCTCCATCAAGACCAAACCAGCCGAAAACGGCACATATTGCTAAAATGATAAACATTACGATTGCCGCTGTCTTAATTACAGCAAGGATGTTTTCAACTCTGTCGAACCCTTTTGTTCCAAGCAATACCACAAAAATTGAAATAATGGCAAATCCAGCCGCAAATAGCCACAGTGGGACTTTCGGGAACCAAAATTGAGATAACAGCGAAAGCGCAGTAAGTTGACTTCCCATGATCAATATATTGGAGGACCAATAATTCCAGCCACAGCTAAAGCCAGCCCATCGTCCAAATGCTTTATTGGCATAATAACAAAAAGAACCCTCTTGAGGATCGGCAGCCGTCATCTTAGCAAGCAGATTATAAACGATGTATGTACCTAGTGCAGCCAAAACAAATGAAAATACAATAGATGGCCCTGTCGTTTTAATCCCTATGGTGGATCCAAGAAAATATCCTGTCCCGATTGTACAGCCTACACCGACTAATGATAGCTGCCACCATTTCATATCGCCATGTTGTTCACCTGATTTGGAATCTTGAACAGCCTTCCCTTTTGCTGAACTGCAATTGGCTTTTGTTGTCATAACATTCCCCCCCTCCATCATTCATAGTGTTGATAATGCCACAATGAATTATGCAAGGAAGAAGTTATCATATGGTTAAATAATTCCCGAATAACATTGAAGTGATATGTAATGCATCGAAGCATTATTATGCGATGGCACGAATGCCTTGATAGGCAAAATAAACCCCAAAACCAGTCAGTGATAATCCAGAGATGATCGAAATGGCCATTAAGCTTTTTTCATTTAAGAACATGCGAAATCCATTCGTCAATGCCGCTACAAAAAAATCCCAGCAGATAAGACCCAGAAAGATCATCCCGCTATAGATGAACAATTGGGATGTCCCATAACTTGAAGCTGTCTTAGCTAAAACAGATCCATATATCCCTAACCAAAATAAAATGGATAATGGACTGGTCACTGACATAATGAACCCAGTTAAAAAGCAGGAAAATTAAGAATCTCTATTCCTGTATTGATTTAATGATATCGTATTTACCCGTAAAACACTTTCCATCCCAGAATAAATAAGCACAAATCCGCCAAAAAGCCATAGAAAGATTTGGACGATCGGGATTTCTAAAAACCGTACCATACCCACATACACTAAAATCATGAACAAGGCATCTGCGATCATCGCCCCTGTTCCAACGATCCAGGCATGCCAAAACCCGTTCTTGATTCCTTTATCGATCGAGCAGAATTCACCGGGCCGATCGGTGCTGCAAGGGTAAGCCCTAAGAAAAAGTAACTCAGCAGTAAATGTACACTCAAAAAGCATCACTCCTTCGAGCTTGTTCATGACTTGTACATTCTATGTGACAACCCCCACCCATATCATCAAACTGATAAAATATTGATGGCTTAATGAAGTAAATAGCGCTTCACGCGAATTACACAAAAAAAAGCCGTGGACAAGACAAACCAAGCTTTCTTTTTTCCGAAGCCTTTTAGCTAGCTGCTTCTTTCTTGTCTGTACTAATGAATTTCAAAACAATCAATACAATGCATATACCAATGATTCCTGAAATGATATAGCTCATATTGAGATGATTTTTCATGACAAGGGACATGACCGGCGGGCCTGCTGCAACTCCGATGAACCTTGATGACATGTAAAAGGAGGTTATCGTCCCCCGCTGTTCCTTTTTTATATTTTGAGTGATGATGGCGTCGAGTGTCGGCAATAACGCACCAATTGCAATCCCCACCAAGCTCGTTACGAGTAATAACAGGAAAACCTTCTCTTTTGTAAAACCGACAAATACAAGGCTGATTGAAAGGACGGCTAAACTGATCATGATGATCTTTTTCATGATTGGTAATTCTCCCTTGATTTTTTTCCCTGCAACATAAGAAGATACACAAAGGAAAAACAGCGGGATCGCTATCACTAAGCCTTTTTTGACTCCATGCAAATCATGGATTTTTTCAAGATTGTCTGACAAAAAGAAAAGAACACCGAACAGAACCAACATGACAAATACACCAATCAGGAAAATTGTATATAACCATTTTCCTTCCTGCTTGAATATTTTTTTCGTATCATGCCAGAATTCTTTTAATTTCTTCGGCTCATTCTTCTCTTTTGGTACCTTTATAAAGAAAAAGACCAAGACAATAGATATTAAACTGAAGAATGAAATCGAGAAGAATGGTAAAAACCAGATAAATGCAGCAAAAAGGGAACCCAATATTGGACTCAGTACTTTCCCAAATGTGTTGGAGGTTTCGATAATACCCAAACAAGCACTGGTTTTTTCATCATCATCCTTGTAAAGGTCCCCCACTAGTGGCAATATGATGGGCGAGGCTCCAGATGCCCCAATCCCTTGCAATACTCTCCCAATGATGATCCATGTATAAGGATTATCCATTTTCCATGATGCATAACCTGCAACCAAGCCGCCAATAAGGGCAAGGACAAGGCTTGGCAAAATCACCATTTTCCGTCCAAATCGATCTGATAAATAACCAGCTATAGGAATTAAAAAAATGGATGCAACGGAATAGCTTGTTATCACCATGCTCGATTGAAAAGAAGATATTCCCACCTTTTCTTCAAAAATGGGCAAAACCGGGATAAGCATTGAATTTCCAAGGGTCATTACCAATGGAATCGATGCCATACTGATCAGACACCACACGCTTACATTATTATTTTGCTTCTCATGACCTTCCATACTTACACTCCTCATCCATTATAAAAGCAACTTATTGCATAAAAGGTAACCTTATCTTTGACCTTATTAAGATGTCTTTAATTATTATGTTATTGAACAGATAGATTTATTCAGTAGCGCGAAACCCAAAATTATCCCTTGTGTTCCTAGTTTGCCTCGACTTTAAAATTCTTTATAGCAAATAACCCATTCTTTAAAAGAATGGGTTTCCAGTATTTAAATACAGCGTTTTACTCGACTATTTCTTCCCTTCCATTTCTGCTACTAAGCAGCTTTAGGGACACCGTTTTTTATAAAAGAATGATATTCCTCTCTTTGCACTCCTTTAATATTTGGTCATTCCAAACCGAAACCTGAACTTCCCCAATATGTGCTTTCTTTAACAAAAACATGCATAATCTGGATTGCCCTATTCCTCCACCTATTGAATGCGGAAGTTTTCCTTCCAATACCGACTTATGATATTCGAGCGTCGTACGATCTTCGTTTTTGGATAACCTTAATTGCTTTAACAGCGAATCTTCATCTACTCGAATTCCCATTGAAGAAACTTCAAAAGCACATTCCAAAAGTGGATTCCACAATACGATATCTCCATTTAGCTCCCAATCCTCATAATCTGGTGAACGTCCATCATGTTTTTCTCCTGATTGCAACTTTTTTCCAATCTTCATAATAAAAATCGCACCATATTTCTTTGCTACTACATTTTCTCTTTCCATTGGAGTCAGATTCGGGTATAAATCCTCCAATTCCTGTGTCGTAATAAAGTGAATTTCATTAGGCAGCACAGGTCTAAGCATAGGATGGAATTCAAACATATGAAGTTCGGTCGCCTTAATAGCTTTATATATTTTTTTCACTTCGGACTTTAATGTATTTAAGTTACGCTGTTCTTTTGCTATGACTTTCTCCCAGTCCCATTGATCAACAAATAATGAGCGTAAATTATCTAATTTTTCATCACGTCTTATCGCATTCATATTTGTGTAAATTCCTTCATCAAAAGTAAGGCCATACCTAGATAGAGTTATTCTTTTCCACTTTTCCAAAGATTGGACCACTTCTATTTGTTTAACTTAATCTCCAAAGCATCAAACGCAAGGATCCATTCCATACCATTTAAATTGTCATTTATCCCATTACCCTCATTTAAAACGATAGGAGCTGATACTTTAATAAGGTTTAATGCATTTGAAAGTCCTTCTTCAAAATGACCCTTAATTTCATTTATCGCTATATCCGTATGTATGATATCAAGGATCGATTTGTATTTATTTGGCATCGATAATTTGGGCATAATTATCCTCCAATTTGTTTTTGACCCGGGGTTTAATAACGCATATATTGCAAATTGGCATCTTTCCATATAACTAAATTGCAATATGAAGGAACTTTCTGGGTTGTTACAAAACACCACCAGCCTGATCGGATCATTTTCCATAATTAACTATATTCACTCAGATAAAAAGGTGGTACAAGTCCAATTGTTTGAATACATTCAAATAATCAGGATGTATCAAACAATGAGGTGATGATTTGGGTGCTTTTTTCAGCTATGTATTATTAGGCTTATCACTGGCAGCTCCTATCGGTCCCATTAACGCTGCTCAATTGGACAAGGGAATCAAGAAAGGTTTTTGGCATGCCTGGATTTTCGGCTGGGGTGCCATTTTAGCGGATGTTGTCTTCATAGCCCTCGTTTTTTTCGGTGTCGTCCACTTTTTAGATAACTCCTTCATGAAGACATTTTTGTGGCTTTTTGGCTTTTTCGTCCTGACCTATACCGGAATCGAAAGTCTGCTTAGTGCGGGTAAGATTGAAGTGAATGTACGGAAAGCGAAAGATTCCCTTTTTTCTTCATTCCTATCAGGATTCATCATGTCCCTTTCGAATCCTTTATCCATTTTGTTTTGGCTGGGGATTTATGGATCAATTCTCGCAAACTCCGCTTCAAAATATGATATGAATCATTTACTTTTATACAGTTCAGGGATTCTTATCGGCCTCTTAGCCTGGGATTTCACAATGGCTATCATCGCCAGCACCTTCAGACGTTTTTTATCCAAATCCATTCTAATGGGCATTTCGATCATATCAGGGATATCCCTGATAGGGATAGGCATTTACTTCGCCATCCAAGCGGCCAAGGTTTTATTTACATAAGATCTAATTGTAGAAAAAAAGACCAAACAGAGGCCATGGCTATCTTAATCCTGTATCGAAATTAGCATTTACTCGTGAGTTTTAGGGATTTACTCGTGAGTTTCAATGATTTACTCGTGAATTTGGTGCATTTACTCGTGAGTTCCAATGATTTACTCGTGAATTTGGTACATTTACTCGTGATTAATAGGTGGCATAATAGAAAAAAGGACAGCTAAATGCTGTCCTTTTTTCTCCAAACTCAACCTAATGGGCCTTTAATGGAAATGAAAGCATTTATTCGTGAATTCCGCATTAATTTACTCCTCTAAAATTTTTTAGATGCTTCGCCCTTTTATTTGTTGGACCACTTTCTTGATAAACCCTTCTATTGCGACACTTTTATATTCTTGTTCCCCGTATTTTCGGACATTCACTTCATTTTCTTTTTCCTCTTTATCTCCAAGGACAAGCATATATGGGATTTTCCCTATCTGTGCTTCCCTAACTTTATATCCCAGCTTTTCATTCCGTTCATCAATTTTCACCCTTATGCCGTGACCCTTCAGTTCTTTTTGAACCTTTAAACAATAATTCAAATGAACATGAGAGACAGGGATGATCTGTACTTGCACCGGGGCAAGCCATACTGGAAAAGCACCAGCAAAATGTTCAATCAGGATTCCAAAAAAACGGTCGATCGATCCAAAGATCGCGCGATGAATGACGACCGGACGGACCTTTTGATTATTTTCATCGATGTAAGTCAAATCAAATTTATCGGGCATTTGAAAATCAAGTTGAATCGTTGCACATTGATGGCTTCGTTTTAGTGCATCTTTAATATGAAAATCAATTTTCGGGCCATAAAATGCCCCGTCCCCCTCATTTAATTGATAATGTATCCCGATGTTTTCCAGAACTTTTTTCAAGGCTGATTCAGAATCCTCCCAAAGGGAATCATCGCCCAATGAATCCTCTGGACGAGTCGACAGCTCCACTGAATACTCGAATCCAAAAGTACGATACACCTCGTCAATAAGATGAAATACTTGTTTAATCTCACTTTCGATTTGGTCCTGCCGAACAAAAATATGGGCATCATCCTGACAAAATGTCCGGACCCGGAGCATCCCGTTTAATGCACCGCTATACTCGTGCCGGTGGACTTGACCGAACTCGGCCATCCGGATGGGTAAATCCCTGTAAGAATAAAGATTGTTTTTGAATATGAGCATATGACCCGGACAGTTCATTGGCTTCATCGCGAATTTTGTATGATCTACATCTGTGAAATACATATTTTCATGGTAATGATCCCAGTGGCCCGATTGTTCCCATAACCGCTGGTTCATCATGAAAGGAGTCCGAACTTCGTCGTAATCAGCGTCGGTCTGAAGCTCCCGCGAGAACTTCTCCAATTCATTTCTAATAATTTGTCCCTTCGGTAAATAAAACGGCATTCCAGGGGCTTCCTCCGAAAACATGAATAACTCCAATTGCTTCCCTAATTTACGGTGATCGCGTTTGGCTGCTTCTTCTATGAATTTCAAATGATCCTGTAAATCCTTTTTCTTTCTGAAAGCCACGCCATACACCCGTTGAAGAACTTCATTTTGACTGTCTCCCCGCCAATAGGCACCTGATACACGAGTTAATTTGAACGATTTTACATATGACGTCGATGGAAGATGCGGCCCTCTGCAAAGATCGATGAAATCCCCCTGTTGATAGAGTGTTAGTTTTTCACCCTTAGGGATATTCTTTGCTATATCCAACTTGAATGACTCTCCTCTACCCTCAAATAACTTCACAGCTTCTTCATAAGACACTTCGACTCTTTTAATTTCCAGGTTTTCATTTATGATATGTTCCATCTCTTTTTCAATAGCTTGTAGATCTTCTGAGCTCAAAGGATGTTCTAACTTAAAATCATAGTAAAAACCATCTTCAACGACTGGCCCCATCCCTAATTCCACATTATCGTATAATCTCTTGATGGCTTGTGCCAAAACATGCGCCGATGTATGACGTAAAACTTGTAATCCCTCATCCGAATCCAGAGTAAGGATCGACAATTCGGCATCTTTATCCAACTTGAAACTTAGATCAACCAGCTTTTCGTCCAGTTTTCCTACTACTGCCTTTTTCCTTAAACTTGAGCTGATGGACCCTGCCACACTTTCCACTGTCATACCTTGCGGATATTCCTTTTGCTGCCCATCCGGGAATTGAACTTTAATCATTTTTTCACCCATCACATAAACACCCCTTTTTTGGTAATAAAAAAACGCACTCATCCCTATGCAAGGGACGAGCGCGTTTACCCGTGGTTCCACCCAATTTCCCATAAGCAAGAAACACTCATGGCTCTGGAGCTTGTAACGCAGCTTAGACGATATCAGTTACTTTACGTTCACCGATATAGCTCAAAGGCGGTAAATCAGTTTCCTAAGCCAGGAAGTTCGCAGCTGTCCTTCCCTCTCTGTAGACCGTAAAAATGATTCATGTCCTTATCATGGCAATAATTATTAAAATAAAAAAACGCACTCATCCCTATGCAAGGGACGAGCGCGTTTACCCGTGGTTCCACCCAATTTCCCATAAGCAAGANTTATCATGGCAATAATTATTAAAATAAAAAAACGCACTCATCCCTATGCAAGGGACGAGCGCGTTTACCCGTGGTTCCACCCAATTTCCCATAAGCAAGAAAACACTCATGGCTCTGGAGCTTGTAACGCAGCTTAGACGATATCAGTTACTCTTGTTCACCGATATGGCTCAAAGGCGGTAAATCAGTTTCCTAAGCCAGGAAGTTCGCAGCTGCCCTTCCCTCTCTGTAGACCGTAAAAATGATTCATGTCCTTATCATGGCAATAATTATTAAAATAAAAAACGCACCCATCCCTAAGTAAGGGACGAGTGCGTTATACCCGTGATTCCACCCAATTTCCCATAAGCAAAAAACGCTCATGGCTCTGGAGCTTGTAACGCAGCTTAGACGATATCAGTTACTTTACGTTCACCGATATGGCTCAAAGGCGGTAAATCAGTTTCCTAAGCCAGGAAGTTCGCAGCTGCCCTTCCCTCTCTGTAGACCGTAAAAATGATTCATGTCCTTATCATGGCTTCTTAACATGTTAATGGTTTTTATATTGTTATATATATTACAATAAATTCCCATAAGTGACAACATCGAATGATTTGATTTCAGAATTTTTTTCATGTTAATAAATAGGCAGAAGGTTAAATCAAATACTATCTCCAATAGATATTAAATTGGTATAATTAGTAAAAAAGGAGTCTCTATGAAAAGATTAAGCAATTGGTCCATCGTATTTGCAGTGATTGGTGCCGTATCATTTGGCTGTTCTTTTGTTTTTCCTAAAGCCTTTGAGCCTCTTATGGCCATAGGATTAGGTGCTTTACTTATTGGCATGTTATTTAGTTTCGGGGCGATGTTTAAAAGTGAAAAAGGAAAGTCGAAATTTTTGGCTGTGGCTGCATTCTTTCTTTTAAGTTTCATTCTCGTTTGGAATGAACCATTTCAAATTGTCAGGCTCTTGACCTGGATGAAAAATTAAATGAAAAAACCCGTTCGCCATGACGGGTTTTTTCATTGATTCATTCTTCATCGGCTATCGTTCGACTTGAATTCTTTATTCCAAGCCATATCGTAAGTCCAGTGGTCCAGAGTATTAGCGCGCATCCAAAGCCGAGCAATGATAACGGTGCAAGGATTTGATGCTCCCCAACCATGACGGTGTCTGGCACAATCAGCCATGTGATAAGCGCCAATAAGCAGAGAAGCACACCTGTTGCATAATAAACCTTGATTTGGAAAAGTGACGCCAATGGTAAAAAATGAATCCCTACAATAATGGCGATGACCCCCGGTATAAGATCGGTGTGATTGATCAAGTTACAGATGGTAATGGCAATCCCAATCAGCAAACCTTCGGCAATGAAGACCATATTAAACAAAAATCCGATACGCTTAAGACGTCTTGCCCCATCATCTGAAACTTGATTGGACATTTTTTGTGATGCATGTATTAATGAAATGCCAACGATAACCATGATGATTCCCACGAATATGGCTGCGAGTTCCACGTAGGGAAACCCCCACCCTTGCAATCCCATTACACCGGTACCCGCCCACAGTGTTCCGAAGACCGCCATGAAAATGACTCCAATTCCAGAACCGCGAAACGCCTCTTTCATCATCAGTTTCCTTTCATCCACAGTATAATCGTACATAGAATAATATTGCACCACTTCCCCAATTATTCAGCTATAAAAAAATCATTTGAGATGAGATAATTGCCGTTTCAGAGATATAATTCGATTTTCGCAGATATATTCCGTTTTTCGAAGATATAATTCGATTTTCGTAGATATATTCCGTTTTTCGAAGATATATTCCGTTTTTCGAAGATATAATTGGGTTTCGATACAAATCTTCATGAAAAAAACCTGAGTCCTCCAAGGGGTCTCAGGTTTTTTCATTCATATCAAGCCACATCTGATTTGTCAAATTGACAATCTTTTAATGAAATTAATTTGGTCTTATGATAAATCTTGTATCCTAGCCAAATCGCCAGGAATAGCGGCAGTCCGATATAGGAGACAGCGACGCCATACCAGTCGATGCTGCCGCTTAGGAATGCTTCATAGTTCTGCCCTGCAATGACACCCATGCAAAGGACGAATGAAAGAATCGGACCGAATGGAAACCATTTTGCTTTATATTTCAATTCGTTTATGTCACCGCCCTGTGCGACGTAGGCGCGTCTAAAGCGATAATGGCTTATGGCTATTCCAATCCAGGCGATAAAGCCGGTTAGCCCCGATGCGTTTAATAGCCATGTAAATACATGATCCCCAAAAATGGAGGTCAAGAAGGCGAGCCCGCCAATTAATGCCGTAAGAATCAAAGCATTCATCGGGATTCCCCTGTGGTTGACTTTAGCAAGGAATTTGGGAGCTTGATTATCTTTCGCCATCGACCATAACATCCGCGTTGAAGCATAAAGCCCCGAGTTCCCTGCGGATAGTAAGGAAGTCAATACGACAGCATTCATGACGGATGCCGCGAATGCAAATCCTGCGCGTTCAAAAACAAGCGTGAAAGGGCTTACAGAAATATTTTCCACATCCCCGTTCAGCAAACTTGGACTTGTATAAGGAATTAACAGGCCGAGTATCAGGATGGCCCCGATGTAAAACAATAGGATGCGCCAAAATACTTGACGGATCGCATTCGGGACATTTTTTTCGGGATTCTCACTTTCACCGGCAGCAATACCAACCAGTTCCGTGCCTTGAAAGGAAAAGCCGGCTATTAGAAAGATTGAGATGATCGATAAAAACCCTCCCTTGAATGGTGCCTCACCCATGGTGAAGTTTTCGAACCCGATCACCTTTCCGCCAAAAACCCCTAAAATGGTCAATAATCCAATAATGATAAAGAAAATGATCGCGACGACTTTTATTAACGCAAACCAATATTCAGATTCACCATAGCTTTTAATGGATAGGGCGTTGAGGGTGAAGACGATTCCTAGAAATAATGCACTCCATAAAAGGCTGGGTACATCAGGGAGCCAGAATTTCATGATGATGGCTGCTGCAGCTATTTCCACGGCAAGGGTGACTGCCCAGTTAAACCAATAATTCCAGCCAAGTGCAAAGCCGAATGCGGGATCTACAAAGCGTGTGGCGTAGGTCGAAAATGATCCCGATACAGGCATATATGTCGCCATTTCCCCTAAGCTTGTCATAAGGAAATAAACCATGATCCCAATGCATGCATATGCAGCGAGGGCACCACCGGGCCCTGCGCTTTGGATGGTTGCCCCGCTTGCCAGGAATAATCCGGTTCCGATTGAACCGCCTATGGCAATCATGGTCATATGCCTTGCTTTCAGTTTCCTTTTAACTGTCGGTTCTTGATTATCAATGAGATTCATGTCCATATGGTTCCTACCTCATTTTCTATTAAAGTTAAAAGATTTATATAGTCCCCAACTATCGCTTTTTCGGAAGACTATATTCGAACTAAGGGATAACATGATATTTCAGGCTTTACTGACTATGCTAGTATCTGGTTTAATTGCCATTGCCTGGTATCGTCAGCCTATTCCCAGCCGGAATAACCTCATCCTGTTCAATGTCCATTCCACACCATTGAATTAAAGTAAGGGCGATGATCTCCGCTGCCGAGAACACATTGTCGAGTAGGATGTATTCATTTGGATAGTGGGCAACCTCGGTTACTCCAGGCCCGAACACGATTGCAGGCGTTTCACCGACATGTGTCAGCAATCCCCCATCTGTTCCCCACGGAGAGGCCTCGATTACCGGGTCCTGTCCTGCAACCCGACGAAATTGATGGACAAGCGCATTCATCAGTTCATGTTCCACATCAATTGCCCCTGGAACCCAACGTGCCCCGAACCATTCCAATAGGGGCGGATTTTCCTTGAACCATTCGTCCACTTCTTTCAGCTGCAATAACCAGTCGGCCATTTCTTCCTTCGCCTGCTCCATCGTTTCCTCCGGCGCAACGCCCATCCTTCCTTCGATTTTCACAAGGTCAGGGACGGATGACGGCCAATTACCGCCTTCAATGACACCTAGATTGATTGGAATCGGAATTGGCGTGTTTTGATAAAGCGGATCACTGACACGTGCATTTCGCTTTTCTTCCAAGGCACGAATATGATTGATGACAGTCATGCTTTTTTCAATCGCACTAACGCCTTCATACCTTGTTCCGCCATGGGCTGACCGTCCTTTAACATGGATACGGAACCACATCGAACCCTGCTGTTTCGGGAAGATCCTCATATTCGTCGGTTCAGGGATCAGGGCAGCATCTGCTTTATATCCCCTCAGGACGGCCGCTAATGTTCCGGCCCCGCCGCTTTCTTCTTCAATCACACTTTGAAAAATGACATCTCCTTTTAATTGGATGCCATTTTCCTTCAATGCCTGCATCGCAAGGATCAGCGATACATTTCCACCTTTCATATCGGTTACACCGCGACCAAACATTCTTCCATTCTTAATGGCTCCACTATATGGGTCGTCGTCCCACTGCTCCCGGTCCCCATCCGGAACCACATCGATGTGTCCGTTCAAAATGATGGAACGGCCGCCTCCAGTCCCTTTCATGATACCTACCACATTGGGGCTGTTTGAAAAATCACTGCGTGGAGAATAGAAATAAGAATGCTTTTTCAGCTCGCCGCCGTCAGGTTCCCAACTATCGATCTGCAAACCCATTTCCTGAAGCTTCTGGGCGACAATGGCTTGTGCCCCTGCTTCATTTCCTTGCGTACTCGGGGCTTGTACCATTTTTTGCAATAGGTCTGTTCCTTCTTCCCGATGATCCTTGATCCATTGGTTTATCCGTTTTTTTATATCCGGCACTTTTATCCTCCTTATTTACACATATTCTCATAGATTACTGAAAGTCCCATTCCACCTGCCATACACAACGTTACCATTCCGTACTTAACTTGTGAACGCAACATTTCATGCATCAGTGTGACTGTTAATTTTGCACCTGTTGCTCCTACAGGGTGACCAAGTGCAATTGCCCCTCCATTGACATTGACGATATCCGGATTCAAATCTAACTCCTTGATCACTGCAAGTGCTTGGGCAGCAAAGGCTTCATTAAGTTCAATCAGTCCGATATCCTCTAACGATAGACCTGCTTTTTCCAATGCCTTTCGAGTCGCTGGTACAGGTCCAATCCCCATAACTCCAGGTTCAACACCTGCACTGGCGAAAGCCTTTATTTTCAAGAGCGGTTTTAATCCCTTTTCTTCTGCTTGCTGCTTGGACATTAATAGTACAGCTGCAGCTCCATCATTCATAGGACAGGCATTTCCTGCCGTAATGGTTCCTTCATTTTTGAATACTGCTGGAAGACTGGCTAGTTGATCTAGATGAATGTCCTCGCGTACCCCTTCGTCATTGTTGAAGATTTGAAGTCCTTTTCGATCCTTGATTTTGAGCGGAATAATTTCTCGCTCAAAGCGACCCTCTTCCATAGCTTTCCAAGCCTTCTTGTGGCTTTGATAAGCAAATTGATCCTGTTCTTCACGACGGATGCCGTATTTTTCAGCCAGGCGCTCGGCTGTTATTCCCATATGCTCATTTCCCAAGGAACATATTAATCCATCTGCCAGCAGAGCATCCTCCATCGTTACGTTTCCAAATTTACCGCCCCATCTATTTTTCACGATATAAGGCACATTGCTCATGCTCTCCACTCCGCCGGCAATGATTACGTCCTCTTGACCAGCAGCGATAGTTAAAGCAGCGTTGGTAATGGCCTTTAAACCTGATCCACATGCTTTGATTACAACGTGCCCTGGGACACTGTACGGGAAATTTGCCATCTGCGACGAAATTCGGGCCGAGTTAAGGCCGCCTCCATGGACATAGCCATGCCCGAAAATCACTTCATTGACCTTTTCTTTACTTAACCCGTAATTCTCCATTAGACCTTCCAATACTTGACGGCCCAATTCGGTAGCATTAACATTCCGGAGTGATTTACCAAAGGATCCAACTGCAGTTCGCGCCCCAGCAACGATGACAACCTCATTCATGCTTTTTTCCTCCTCTTACCTATTCAATGCTGTTTACAGTAGCCTCGATTTTCAGCGTCGCCTCTGTATTCCTTATCACATCATCCACCGTATATGGCGCCATGACTTCCTTCAGTACCAAACCCTCTTCCGTAACTTCCATGACAGCCATATCCGTAATGATCAAATCCACACTCTGCCTTGCCGTCAATGGAAGCGTACATGTCTTCAATATCTTCGATTCACCCTGCTTATTCACGTGATTCATCAAGACGATCACCTTTTTGGCCTTCTGGGCAAGCTCCATCGCCCCGCCCATCCCCGGTACCCGCTTACCTGGGACAATCCAATTCGCCAAGTCCCCCTTTTCACTGACTTCCAAGGCTCCAAGGATGGTGATGTCGATGTATCCTTTCCTGATCATTCCAAATGCTGTTGCACTGTCAAAATATGAAGCTCCCATTACAGTGGTGATCGGGAACCCTCCTGCGTTACAGAGAGCAGGATCTTCTTTCCCCGGATCCGGACTTGGACCTGTACCGAGAACCCCATTTTCCGCATGGAACAGCACATGGATATCTTGAGGTATATGGTCGGCCACCAAGGTAGGGATGCCGATGCCTAAATTGACGATCAAGCCGTCATGGATTTCCTTGGCGGCGCGTTTCGCGATGCGATTTCGTACATCTACTGCCATGCCCATTTCCAATTCACCCCTTTTGTCGGAATCACCATATCTACATAAATGCCTGGTGTGGCAATGCACTCAGGATCCAATTCGCCTACAGGAACGATTTCTTCCACTTCCGCAATCGTGAAGGCACCAGCCATCGCTACCAGCGGATTGAAGTTACACGCAGTCTTGTCGTACACCAAATTCCCAAGCGAATCTGCCTTTTTAGCATGGACGATGCTGACTTCAGAGGTCAAAGCGGTTTCCACCAAAAATTCTTTTCCTTCTATAACAATCTTGTCCTTGCCTTCTTCGGCTATCGTGCCAATCCCGACATCGACAAAAATCCCGCCTAAGCCTACACCGCCAGCACGGATCCGTTCAGCTAATGTCCCTTGCGGTGAAAATTCCACTTGCAGCTTTCCTTCAGTCATGAGCCTGCCTGCATTAGGATTGGATCCGATATGTGATGCGATGACTTTCTTTGCCCTTTCAGCAGTCACAAGCCGGCCAATGCCGATATCAGGGAATCCAGTATCATTGCCAATCAAAGTCAGTTCCTTGACTCCCTTGGCAAGGATACCCTGTACGAGCGTGGGGGGAGTCCCCACTCCGCCAAATCCACCATACATGAGTGTGCAGCCATCGGAAATATGCTCCAGTGCTTCTTCGATTGTCACTATTTTGTTATTCTTCGTAATGGCCTGCTTCATACCGTTCCTCCTAAATAGCCTGCATGTCCTCAATCAAACCCTCCGAGTGCAATTCATGCTGCAACTCTTCAAGGGAAGCTTCCAGTATCTTGACGAGGCGATCGATTTCTTCATTCGTAATGACTAATGGCGGAGATAGGATAACCGCATCACCGGCAATTCCTTCAATCGCACCTGCAGCAGGATAGATCAACAACCCCTTCGCAAAAGCCTTATTGACAAGCCTTGTAGTAAGGCCGACTTGCATGTCGAATGGCGTTTTTGAAATCCGATTGGAGACAAACTCAAGTCCAAGGAGAAGCCCTTTCCCTCGTACATCGCCAATGATATCGAATTTCTTAGCCAGCCCTTGCAGCTTCTTAAACAGGTATTGACCTTTCTCCTCAGCCGCCTGAACCAGGTCATTTCCCTCAAGGTAAGTAAGCACTTCCAATGAAACGGCCGCTGATAAAGGGTTTGCACTATATGTATGGCCGGCCATGATTGAATTCGAGCCTTTTAAAATGGGCTCCATGACACGGTCACTAATCATTGTGGCGGCCATTGGAGTATAGCCCGCGCTCATTCCTTTACCCAATGCGATGATATCCGGGGTGACTCCCCAGTGTTCCATCGCGAACATTTTTCCTGTCCGGCCGATTCCCGTCATTACCTCATCGGCGATAAAGAGAATGTCATAGCTTTCGCAGATTTCCTTAATCCTTTGATAGTAGCCATCCGGCGGTGTTACAGCCCCGGCGGATGCCCCGATGATGGGTTCGGCGATGAAGGCTGCGATATTCTCGGAGCCGACCCTTTGGATGGCTGTCTCCAGTTCATCTGCACACTGAAGCTTGCAGCTGGAAGGGTCACTATTATAAGGACAGCGATAACAGTAGGGAGCAGATATGCTAGGGAAATCCTCCAATAGCGGAACAAAACGTTTTCTCCTTGGTACATGACCTGACATCGATAAAGCGCCCATCGTAATCCCGTGATAACTCGTCCATCTGGAGACAATGCGATTTTTTCGCTCATATCCTTTTTCTTGCCAATGTTGAATCGCTATCTTCATCGCCGTTTCGGTCGCTTCCGATCCACTATTCACGAAAAATGACCAATTCAAATCCCCTGGAGCCAACTCACTTAGCTTCTTGGCTAATGCCTCAGCGGCTTCACTCGTAAAATGGGATCTATATGCAAAAGAAACTTTGCGGGCCTGCTCCTTCATTGCCTCGACAACCTCTAATACACCATGGCCGATACTCGCTGTAACCGCACCTGATGATCCGTCTATATACTGATTTCCATCTATATCATAAAGATAAATTCCATTCCCATGAGAGATAGTGGGATAGTCATGATCTAGAGTAGGCTTAATCAAATGATTGCGTGTCATGTCATCTCTCCTCTTTAACGTTGTACCCACTGTACATTTTTTCTATTAATCAATTAAGTTCCTAATTTGAAAAAATTATAAGAAACCAAGTTTACCAGCTAAAAGGTTCATCCTGAATCAGGATGGATTCTGTAGGGCAGCCTTCCATTGCATCCTGCATGTCATCATGCAGGATCTCCGGAACTTCGGCAATCCCCTGATTATCGTCCAAGATCACGAAAGCGATCCCTTGATCGTCATAGTCATAAATTTCAGGACCTGTTGAACCGCATGCCCCGCACGCAATGCAGGTTTCTTTATCAACCCATGTGTACTTAGCCATAGAAACAATCCTCCTATTTGACGGATAAATCTTTACCCCAAATATTCATGTCCTCATACTTATCCCAAATATTGCAATTCTTCGTTAATCTGCCGCCATATTCATATCCCAGCTGGTGAAAGACGGCATTCATGCCCATTGACAAGGATCGTGCCAATGAATATGAACAATATATATTTTTCCTGATCAATTCTTGTTCCAATGCAGAGATGAGTACCTTCATGAAACCATGCTTTCGATGATGGGGGATTGTTGCACAGTCTGTTAATTCAGCATTATGATACATCTCATTCACTTCCGCGGATGCAGCGCTCACGATGGTTCCTTCATATTCGATAACACTGAAGATCGTACCTTCCTCCATCACTTTCTTGATATATCGCTCATCATTCATCGGTGTAGGATAGGTTTCAAAGATGGCACCATATAAATTCGCCAGCTCTTGTGCATCTTCCTCCGTAGCAAACCGTAGGATGTAATTCTCAGGCATTTGCTGGGATTCAATCAGTCTAGGAATCTGACTGACATCTTGGATGACTTTATCTTCCTTGATCCAAAAATCGCTTGTTCGCCTTTCATCCGTTAAATAGAAGGCCATGCAATAGGCATCATTCCCTTTGAAATACCTGCTCAATATTCCTTCCAGCATGAATCCTTGACCCAATGCCACAGATAAATCTTCATTCCTGGCTTTAAGTATCACTTTAGTAAAGCCCTGCTCCTTTGCGATGACAAGCGCCCGAGCAATTGCTTTTTTGATATTTCCCCGATAATCATCCATGCGTAAGCGCTGATTGGAATGATCATGATAGAGCTCCATCGTATAACATTCCCCAGTCTCCACCTGGGTGAAAAAAGGCAGTTTTTGAACAGGCATTATGTATCCCCCTTATTTAAAGAATTCGGGAGAAGAGATGCATATCATCCGCTTCTCCCGGCATTCTATTTCCAATTGAATAATTTCTTAACGGGTGCCTGAAGAAGCTGATCATACGTAAACTCATCAGGGTATTCACTCACATCATATATGGATAAGGCTTCATCAACCTTTTGATTCATCGAATCAGACACATAGATTCCACATTCCGGACAGTTCAAGGCTGGAACTTGAAGGACCCTTATTGAGCGTTTCCCATCAGGCATGATCCAGTAACAATCCTTCTTTTCGCTTTCTTCTACGTTAGGGGCATTACACCAGAGGCAATCCATCTTTATTCCCCCTTGCCTTCAGAATTCACCGAGCCGCTTCCGACCAAGGCGTTCTTTTTTTCTTGGGCTTTCCTTAATTTTTCCTTCATTTCGTCCCGTTTATCACGGCGATCCTTCAATGATGCATGTTCACCAGTGCTTTCATACGCTTTTCTCTTATCAAGACGGCGAAGGCCCTCTGGCACCAAGTTGAATTTCTCGTCCGTCATGAGAGCGGAAATCCCGACAGCTTCTTTCCTGTCCTCAGTACCATACACTTCATCAAAGTAAGCATCCGCACTGCCGGCAACATAATTCTTCGGCTCCGGATAACTTGTGATCACTCCTTCAAAGTTCCGTAAAACGACTTTATCCGGACTTTGAGAAAGCAGGTAATTCGGAGTCAAGGCAATCTTTCCGCCTCCGCCAGGTGCATCCACCACAAAGGTTGGCACCGCATATCCTGATGTATGGCCGCGCAGCGCTTCAATGATTTCCAGTCCTTTTGAAACCGGCGCCCTGAAATGCCCGATCCCTTCAGATAGATCACATTGATAAATGTAATAAGGCCTTACCCTTGCTTTAACACAGTCATGCATAAGCTTTTTCATGATATGTACACTATCGTTGATACCAGCCAGGATAACAGCCTGATTACCAAGCGGCACCCCTGCCATCGACAGCATGTCACATGCTTTTTTCGCTTCATCCGTCAGTTCAAGTGAATGATTGAAATGTGTATTTAACCAAATCGGATGGTATTTCTTCAGAATATTGCATAAATTTTCTGTAATCCTCTGCGGGAAAACGACCGGTGCACGTGTGCCGATACGAATGATTTCCACATGCGGGATGGCACGTAAGTTACTCAATACGTATTCAAGGATCTTATCATTGATCAACAGGCCGTCTCCTCCAGAGATCAACACGTCCCTTACTTCCGGGGTATTCCGGATATATTCAATCGCCCCATCCAGCTGCTTCTTGGGAACACCCATGCCTACCTGACCTGAAAAACGGCGTCGTGTACAATACCGGCAGTACATGGAGCATTGGTTCGTCACAAGGAATAGAACGCGATCGGGATAACGATGTGTCAATCCTGGAACAGGGGAATCCTCATCCTCATGCAGCGGATCCTCCAAATCATATCTAGTCTTGTTCATTTCTGCCGAAAGCGGTACCGACTGTAAACGAATCGGACAGCGAGGATCATCAGGATTCATCAAAGATGCATAATAAGGCGTAATGTTCAATGGAATCGTTTGAGTCGAAATCCGGACTCCTTCCTCTTCATCCGGTGTCAAATTGACGACCTTTTTCAAATCATCCAGTGTTTTAATCGTATTGGTCAATTGCCAGATCCAATCATTCCACTGCTCTTCCGTTACGTCCTTCCACAATTCGATATCATTATAATGCCTGCGTCCACCAAGGTATTCTTTATTTTTTACATCAATTCCCATCAAATTCATTTAAAATTACCTCCCCTTATTCTAAGAACTTATAAATATATACTCGCAAGAATGATGCCAACATTCAAATCAAGTAAAACGTAAGCAAAAGGGGGTAAACCTACCTTAAAACCGCAAGATATTTTTCATTACGCATAATTTTTTGCAGCCAGATTATTTGCACTAAGCAGAAAATTCAAAAAATGAGGGCCTCGACACACGAGAGCCCTCTTCAAGGTACATCATCTTTAAGGAAGTGACAGCGTTTTCAAAAAACCTCAATTTATTTCGATTCCTTCGATCCTGCCGAATAAACTTTTTCAATGCCATACTTATTTAACTTATATTGCAGTCCCTGTCTTTTAATATTGAGGGCTTCAGCCGTTTTGCTGATATTCCCGTTATATTTCTCAAACATATTGATGATCATTTCCCTTTCCATTTCTTCAAGAACGACAGGTAAATCAATCTTATTTTTCAATGGGGTAGGATGGTTCTGCGCATTTGATGCAGCGTAATTTCCAGAAGGAAAAAGATAGGCAGGAAGATGATGTTCATCAATCATATCTTCCCCTGCGTCCATGACATTAAAGGTTAACTCGATGGCATGTCCCAGTTCACGAATGTTCCCGGGCCATGGATATTGAAGAAGCCGCTGCATCGCCTTATGACTGATCCCGCGCACTTCCGTAAGAAATGATTTGTTGAATTTTTGAATAAAGTGATTGACGATTTCCGGAATATCCGTTTTACGCTCCAGAAGTGAAGGCATTTGGATCGTCACAACATTCAGGCGAAAAAATAAATCCGAGCGAATGATTCCCCGCTCCAACGCCTCTTCTGGAGAAATGTTCATCGCAGCAATGATCTTCACATTAACCTTTTGCTCCTTCGAACCCCCAACACGGCGCACCTCGCCTTCCTGAAGCACCCGCAGCAATTTTGCCTGCAGACCGAGGTCGAGACTATTCAGCTCATCAAGGAAAAGGGTCCCGCCATTTGCCTGTTCAAAAATGCCCATGCGATCCATCGCTCCGGTAAAAGCCCCTTTCGTCGTGCCGAACAGCAGCCCCTCCATCAATTCCTTTGGAACAGCCGCACAGTTTTGCGCGATGAAAGGCTGATTTCTATGAGCACTTACATTATGTATACTTTGCGCGACCAGCTCTTTCCCTGTCCCTGTAGGTCCATAAATCATGACTGGGGAATGTGTACGGGCCGCTTTTTTCGCCAATGATATGGCTTGCTGAAAAGCAGGGCTAGTACCGATCAAATCACTAAAATGATAGGTCGCCGTCCCTTCAGAAAACTTATTTTTCTTATGGGTCTCGGCCAGCTGGGAACGTAAGTCGACAATTTGGTCGTACATATTCATGACCTTCGTAATATCCTTTGCGATTTCCACTGCCCCAATAATTACACCATCCTCATATAAAGGATACGTACTATTGATGGACGTTATTTTTTTCTCCTTTAAATTGACATACGTTTGAATGGACTCAATCGTTTCATCGCCTTTTTCCAATGCTACATGCAGCGTACTGGATTCATCAGTCAATGAAGGATAAAGCTGAAAAATATTCTCCCCCAGCACCTGTTCACGATCAAGCCCGTCAATATGTGCCATCATTTCATTATAGAATACCGTATCCCCATCCTTATTCACGATATGGACGCCCACATTAATCACATTCAATATCCATTCAAATTGAGTGGAAAACTGATTTACTGAAGATTTCATTTCTTCATCTCCGTTCTCTGTCATTTGATAGAATCACCTGTAAATTATAGCATTTAATGGGAAGCATTCATCCCTTTATTCTTATAAGATTAAAACTTCAACATAAAGGCAATAGAATAATAAGGTCAAAAAAAGGAATCTCGCATTAAGCCAAGAAGGTTATATAAGAAAATATAAAATATAGGGGTGATTCAGATTTCAGAACGAAGAAAAGAAACGAAAATAGAAATTAAACCGTGGGAAGATAAAGACCTGGAATTACTTTTTCAACTAAATGCCCCAGAAATGATGGAATATCTTGGCGGACCTGAAGGTAATGAACAAATCCTGAAACGCCATCAACGGTATCTGCAGATTGGGGAGAAGGGATGCATGTTTAGCATCAACTCGTTTCCAGAGGCAGAGGCAGCCGGTTCCGTTGGCTACTGGCAAACAGTGTGGAACGATGAAAATGTGTACGAAATCGGTTGGAGTGTCCTCCCTTCATTTCAGGGAAAAGGGATTGCTTCCCATGCAGTGAAGGCACTGATAGAGAAAATAAAAGCCGAACGAAAATACAAGTACATTCACGCATTCCCCTCAATCCATAATGAAGCGTCAAATGCAATTTGTCGCAAGCTTGACTCAAGCTTACCTCCGAATGTGAATTCGAATACCCTCCAGGGAGCTTTATGCGTTGCAATGATTGGTGCTTGGAACTTATCTGACAATGGCCCCATTACCCTTAGGATAGTAGTAAATGAAAGAAATTTGGATTGTATTGAATTAAACTCAACCAGTTAAAAGTTTGTCAAAATTTTTAATTACAAACATAGAAGTCCATTCAATAGAGTGACAAAAGCCCACTCTCTCTATAAATAAGGGAGACTGGGCATTTAAATATCTTTTTAGCTCTTTTTTGTTTGATTTCTTGGAAAACGCTTGAGTTATTAATTAAGTAAACACGATAATTATTAATTCAAGAATCCAAATTGTTCTAAATTTTTTAAGTAATATTGAAAATACTCATCTGAAATGTCAGTTGGATACTCTGCGACGCCCCTTTGAATAAGTGAACCTACAATCAACGCATTTAAATAACCATTCAATTTCTCACACTGGTCTCTTACAATAAACTCCGAAATGTATTTGCCATCTTTGCTTTCGAAGAATATATCGATTCTTCTACCTTCTTGTTCATCTAATAGTAAATGGTTGTAATCCCATTCGATTTTTTTTATTTTTTTCTCATTAATCGGATTTTTGTGATTATCCAGGACTTGTTCCTTGTGGTATCGTCTTTCTTCGTTTGAAAACAGTTTATTTAACACCGATGGATCATCTATAACAAGACACGTGAAAATCTTAGAGTATTCTAATTGGTCATCATTGACTAAATCTAGTACTTCTTTTTTTGAAAATTCTCTGGCTTTAAATTTAGAAAAAATACGGTCAACGACTTGTTCCTTAGTTAACGATAATTCATCTTGCCTATATAGGTATTGTTTATATAACTTTTCGTAATTGTTCATTGTTTACCCCCTGCGTTTATTTGACGGGTCCACCGTAAAAAGCATGAGCTTTCGGAGCTCGCTTATAAGGGTGCCAATGCCAGTAATAACCTTTTTTAGGTTTACCATTAAGTTTGTCAACCTCATTTATTGGTTTTCCATTCTTATTAGCCGAAGACGCAACACCTTTTGCTTGATTACTAGAAGTAGACCACGTATCATTCTTCGACTTTATTCTAGCAACTGCCTGAGACTTTGATAAGCCCTTACCAATATATACTCCACCCTTTTTAACACTTGCAGCAAAATGATAATAACTCTTGGATTTTTTGGCTTGAGTAGCAATTACAAAGGCTGTTCCACCAACAATTATCATAGCACCTGTATGAAACAAAGCAGTTAGAACAGCAGGTGACATAGCGAGTCCAATTGGTATTAAGAAAACCAATGACGGTACGCCTTCTTCAGAATTATAGTTGAAAAGTTTTCCAGTTTCAACATCTTCAATAATTGCTTCCAATTCTTCACTTTCCTCTTCGTATTTAATATCCTCAATATTTGCTGTATATTCCTTTAAGACCTTATCACCAGTTTCATTTAATTCTTCCGTAAATAATGATATATGGTCTGCACCTGGTTCTACTTCGACAGTTACTTTAGAAGTTTGCCCTTCTGCATTTTCTAATGAAGTTTCCAAAACAAGTCCATCCGTAGTTATTTCAAAGTTTTCCACTGAAATGTTCTCTTCGGATAACTCATCTTCTAGTGCCTCTCCAATTACATTCTCTTTTACAGAAGTTTTCAGTAAGTGCTCTTCTGCTTTTGGGTGATTAACCGGAAGTAGGCTAACAATCATTGAAAATACTAATAAGATGATAATTTTATTTAAACTCTTCTTATTCATATAAAATCTCCTTACATGTTTTGTATAGTGGGCAAACCATATCCCACAGTATTTTTATCACCATTCACCTTTAGGGATGACTTTTTTAAATATTCATACACTTTTAAGTGGATACTCTTATCCTTAGTAAGATTTTGTCTCGAAAGATATTCCGCAACTACTCCTGTTACATAAGCAGTTGAATAAGACGAACCTTCGTTATATGAGTATCCACCAATATTATTAAGAGACAAAATATTTTCTCCGGGACCAACGAAATCAATTTTACCGATAGCTGAAAACTTTGTAGATTTTTTTTCTTCGTTAATCATTCCTACAGAGATGACATCATCATATCTAGCAGGGAATTGAGCATTTAAACCATAAGTGTTTCCACTTGCAGCGATGAGGATAACTCCCTTATTTAAGGCATCAGCTATTAAGCTTCTTAATTCTGGAAAGTCAGATTGAAATCCAAGGCTCAAATTAATTACGTCCACATTCTGAGTGATCGCCCATTCAAGGCCATTAATGAAGTCTTTTTTATCAATTTTCCCATCATCTTTAATTACCTTAGCTGAATAAACCTCAACACTTTGTGTAACTCCAATAACACCAAATTTGTTGTCATTCGCTGTTATAATACCTGCAATTGCTGTACCGTGCCCTAAATTATCTTCATAAGAGAAAGATGGTCCTATAGAACTAAATTCTTTTACTACCTTCCCTTCCAAATCTTTATGATTCTTATTAATCCCACTATCTAAAATAGCAACTTTTATTTTTTTATCTACATCGCCACTTCTAGAATTACCTACTATATTTATCCCCCATGGGATATGTTGTTTTTTGTCCCACTCATCCTTTTGAACCTTATGCAGAACAAGTTCTTCCTTGGAATATCTTGAAATACTAAAATAGAAAACTCCTACAAAAATACCAAATGAAATAAAGATTAGAATAACTTTTTTCATTAAACAGCCCCTTAAGTCCTTTTAATTATCTAATAAATAATACAATAGACCTAATATAATGGGATGTAAATACCTTTTGATGAAAAAATTAACATTTCAATTTTCAAAAAAATTAATAATATAGGCAATTACTTTGAGAAGTATTTGAAGTCAAAGCCAAATTAACTCATATTAATGGTTGTCTACATTCAAATAGAAAAATTTATAACTTATATATCGATATTATTTTTTTCTCTAATTATTATTTAGTGGATACATGGTCTTTTTGATATGAATTACACCGTCGAAAAGGAAAAGTGATGAGTTAAAGAAATAGACTTTGGATTGCGGTACAAAATGTATATTGGCGTAAATTATAGTTCTAAATATGAGCGAAAGAAACTCATTGCTTTTCATTTAATGCGGCTTATGGCTCTGAGATGACCCTTCGGGGATAAACAAATTGTCCCTGCAGGCTTTAGTTGTCAGTAATCACAAGAAAGTAGAAAACTTGGCAAAACCCATGTCCAATCGAAAAAAAGTGAGAATCACCTATATTAAGAAAAAGTTCAGATCCCACTCTAAGGTTCAGACCATGTTTTTTTACGGTTTGGGCCACAATAAGTAGTCTCTTTTATTTGCTCAAAAATTAAATTAATATTTAAAGGAAAACTAAAAAAATCTCTCGAATAAACAATAGACTTCTACCATCTTTTCATTCATACAAAATTTACACAATACTGTTCTCATTCGCTATCAAGCAAACAATCCATTCCATGTTTCTTTACCTGCTTGCTTATCTGCAGTAATCTTTTTTGCCTTTTGGTATTTATATAATGCCATCTCGGTATTTTCCCCGAATATTGCATCAAGGGGACCGGGGTTAAATCCTTCCAGATAAAGTGCTGCTTGCAGGATCCATGTGATATTGCAGCCAGCGCCTTTTTTTATAGTGACGACCGCAGTCTTGGTTTTAGGTCCCCATTTCCCATCGACAACTAGCTTTTTATTGAATTGCTTATTCAGTTCCGCTTGTAAACCTTTTATAAGGGCCGAGCGGGTTTTGGGACCATAAACGCCATCCACGGCAATAGACGTTTTATATCGGCTATTTATCGTTTTTTGTATGGAAATTATATGGCCATCACCTTTGCTGGTCTTTGGAGAAGTAATATGAGGTTTTTTTCCTGCTTGTAACTGTTTATAGGATAACCCGCCCGTCATCTCCAAGTGGGGATAATCCTTGAATGAAGTCCAATCCCCGCCCCAGATAAATCCTAACTCTTTACCTATGGCAGCCACACGCTGCCATTTTGAGTTCACTGTCCATATCGCTTTCTTGCTATCATCACTCACAATGAAGAAATCAATAGCCAGTCCATAATTATGATAGGATTGGCCTGGCTTAGCGTTTGTCACAATGGGCTTAGCTAGATTACTATAGTTTTTTCCATTGTAAATATAAACCCGTCCTTGACCGTAAAGCGAAGCTTGTTCTTCCAAAGAACGATAACCCGCACTTATCTGTACATAAATCCCTTCATTATAAGCACGTTCAATCATTTCCAATGCTGAAGCCTTCACAACAGGATTCATCCCTTTGCCCATCTTTTTCACTGATCGATCCAATAACGTTCGTAATGCCACCGTCAATGTAATCCCCCCTATTAAGTTCCGTAAGCCGTTCCCTTTCAGACTTTATATAAGCCTTTTTAATGGAAAAGTAGCATGGTTGGGAAATTTTGTTCTCATTTATTAGAGAATGGAAGTGATATGTTATTTAACAAACGTTCCAGCTGATTTCAGAAATCCGCTCCCTTTCCGCCGACTGTCTGACAAGCGTCTGTGGGGTCTCGGCTAGCCATTTATTCGGCAGGATTTGTCGCAAATTACTTCAAGCTAATAATGATTTCATCCATATAAAAAGTAATAAAACCTGTGAATGTTTTTTTTTGAGGGTTTGTTAAAATATGAATGTTGATTGGAACGTAGGGCACTCTCTTTCCGCGGGCGGCCCTAACGCGGGGTCTCCCTTGGAAGCGCTTTTCCCGCAGGAGTCTCGTACCTTCTGTTCCAATCAACTTTATTTTAAAAATTCAGATACCCTTTCGCCGCCTGTTGTTTCCTCACTATAGAAAGGGAATTCCCCCTAAAATACCACAAAAAAATAGACTGCTTCCGTTCGCCCGTTTGCGAATGAAAGTAGCCTAATAATGAATTATTTTATTAATCTCTTTAACTTATGCTCTAATTTCAATAGAGGGGCTTATTGTAAAGTCAGCCTCTGTTTTACTTTTCACTTCATCAAGTGTGATGCCATTTTGCAATTCAATCAATTCCATGCCAGCTTCTGTAAATTGAAAAACAGCCAGTTCGGTAATCAGGCAATGGACGACCTTTTCTCCTGTCAATGGCAATGTACAATTCTTTTTCACTTTGGATTCCCCATGCTTGTTCACATGGTCCATAATGACAACAATTCGTTTTGCGCCTTGGACGAGGTCCATCGCTCCGCCCATTCCTTTTACCATCTTCCCTGGAATCATCCAGTTTGCCAAGTCCCCATTCCCGGAAACTTCCATCCCGCCTAAAATGGCTAGGTCGATGTGGCCGCCGCGGATCATCGCGAACGATTCAGCGCTATCAAAAAATGATGCCCCTGATTTTGCCGTCACTGTTTCTTTTCCAGCATTAATCAAGTCCGGATCGACTTCATCCTTTTGCGGATAAGGCCCGATTCCCAGTAAGCCATTTTCCGATTGAAGCATAACATTAAAGTCATTTGGAATCATGTTGGCAATCAAGGTCGGCATTCCAATCCCTAAATTCACACACATACCATCTTGGATTTCTTTAACGGCCCGTTCTAAAATCAGTTGTCTAGTCATTCGAATACTCCTCCTTTTTATGCGTTAGCGGTTGTAAGTCTTTCAATTCGTTTTTCATAGTCATTTCCTACAAGCACTTTCTGTACATAAACCCCTGAAGTATGAATTTCATCCGGATCGAGCTCTCCAGTGCCCACGAGCTCCTCCACTTCGACAAGCGTGACTTTCCCTGCTGTGGCAACGACAGGGTTAAAATTCCTTGCCGTTTTCCGATATACAAGATTACCGAAATGATCTGCTTTCCAGGCTTTTACAAAGGCAAAATCTCCGACTATTCCTTTTTCCATAATGTATGTGCGGCCATCAAACTCTTTATGTTCTTTACCTTTTGCGACTTCCGTTCCTACTCCTGTAGCTGTATAAAAGGCAGGAATTCCCGCTCCGCCCGCTCTTAAGCGCTCGGCCAGCGTTCCTTGGGGAACTAGCTCGACCTCCAGTTCGCCACTTAAGAATTGCTGTTCAAATAACTTATTTTCCCCTACATAAGAAGCGATCATTTTTTTGATTTGTTTATTTTCAAGCAAAAGACCCAGCCCCCAATCGTCGACTCCACAATTGTTGCTGACAATCGTCAAATCCTTTACACCTTTGTTACGCAAAGCAATGATTAGTTTTTCTGGTATTCCGCTTAATCCGAACCCGCCAACGATAATGGTTGCTCCATCCTCGATTTGTTGAATAGCGCTATCAAAAGATGTTAATAATTTACTCATTTTCCATCATCTCCATTCTTAATACTATTCTATTAAATAAACAGTGAAGTTGCAAAAGCTATGATGAACACGGTCACTGTTTTCAAAACCGTAATCGCAAAGATATCCTTGTAAGATTGACGATGTGTCAGTCCAGTAATAGCAAGCAAGGTAATGACGGCACCATTATGCGGCAGCGTATCCATCCCGCCAGATGCCATCGATGCAATTCGATGAAGCATTTCCGGGGTGATTCCGACACTTTGGGCCACCTGCAAATAGTGACTTCCCATTACTTCTAACGCAATCGAAAGTCCACCGGATGCAGATCCGGTAATCCCCGCCAGCACATTGACGGCGATTGCTTCAGATACGAGCGGATTACCGCTTGCATCGAACACCCAGTTTTGAATGACCGAGAATCCAGGAAGTGTTTTCACCACATTCCCAAAACCAACTTCAGATGCAGTATTGAATATGGCAAGCAATGACCCCATTGCCGCAGCTGTTAATCCACTTGCCAATTTGACCTTGATACGTCCAACATTCAGAAGCATCGCTGCAATAATACCGATTGTCAATGCAACAATCAAAGACCAGGATGAAGTGACTGTGCTTACATCGGCAATGTTGAAAGTTTCCTTCAGCATCGATGCATCATACCAGTGCTTAACCGAAATGGCACTGCGGCTGAAGGCAAAATTAAACGCGACGACAAGGATGAGCGGTACGATGGACAGCCAAAAGTTAGGCAGGTTTTGCTGTTCTGCACTTTCTGGTTCATTAATATGTCCTTCCCCGTAGCCTTCACCATTTGCCACCGCTTGCCTGCGGCGACGTTCTAACCAGAGCATTCCTCCAGTGAATACCATGATCGCGCCAATAATCCCCATTAACGGAGCAGCATAGGTATCTGTTCCGAAATAATTCGTTGGAATGATATTTTGAATCTGAGGTGTTCCAGGAAGAGCATCCATCGTATAAGTGAAAGCGCCTAATGCTATCGTTCCTGGCAATAATCTCTTTGGAATGTCTGCTTCTTTAAAAATTGCCGCTGCAAATGGATAAACGGCGAATGCCACTACAAACAGTGAAACCCCGCCATATGTAAGCGCCGAACAGGCCAGCACTACAGCAAGAATGGCCTGCTTTGAGCCTAGTGATTTTACGATGGTCTTGGCAATGGATGCTGCTGCACCGCTCATTTCCATGACTTTTCCAAATACCGCCCCTAGTAAAAATATCGGAAAAAACGCTTTTATATAGTTAGCAGCAAACGTCATATATGTCTCTGTATAACTCGGCAGCAAATGACCACCAGATAAAATGACCGCCAATAACGTAACAAGCGGCGCTATGATAATGACCGGATAGCCCCGGTAGGCTAAAAAGATTAAAAGTCCCAGCGCCACAACGATGGCTAAAATTTGAATCACCAATACTATTCCCCCTTTTCTTTTCTCCCCTTGCCCCAAAATTATTTCGGAAGCCTATTAGTAGAAACATTAATCTCCTAAATTCCACATTTTTAATTTTTCCGCTTTTACCATCCAAGCCTGCCTTCCCCAAGTCAAGCTGAATGATCTTACTAAGTGCTTCCCAATTATTGAGAACGCTTTCAACAATCTGTTGAATTACTAAATCCCTTTTCATTTTACGTGGTAACACCATATAAAATGACAGATAGGCCATTCACTAAAGTAATCAAGCAATTCTTGTGCCACTTAAATTAAATGGAAAAACCTCAACTTTTAAAGCCTTTTCAAACATTTTATTTCCCTTTTAAAAGCTTAAATCCGTTAAAACTGTCAAGGTTTCAATACACATAAGTATAAACTTCAAAAAAGTGTAAGCCTTTTCTTACAACATTTAAATTTCCTCTCATTTTATGTACGGATTTCTTGACACACTCACATATCACTAGAGTAAAATAGTCACAAATGTGTGTCTATTCTTAAGAGGTGGTTAAAAAGTATTAAAAAGTGCCCTTTGGCTAAAGGGCACTTCAGATTGTAGATAAACTCGATAATACTTGAGTTTGTCTACGGTTATTTTAGGGTTTGTATAAATTGAACGTTACGTGGAACGTAAGGCACTTGCTTTCCCGCAGGAGTCTCGCACACTCGTTCCAATCTACTTTATTAAAAATTTAGATAGTATCCTTTGGCAAAAGGATACTTTTCAACAGTCATAAACCAAATTTATTCATTTTTTCATACAGTGTTGTTCGGCTTACACCGAGTCTCTTTGCCGTTTCTGATTTATTACCAGAAGTCATTTCCAAACATGAAACGATTGCAGCCCGTTCGGTTTCATCCATCACTTCAGCTAAAGTGCGGATTGAAACTGACTCTTTATGACCCGTTATTTCTTTAGGGAGTTGCTTGGAACGTATCATTTCCCCTTCTTCAACAATATTCATTGCACGTTCAATGATATTCTCCAGCTCACGAATATTACCCGGCCATTTATAAAGGCGAAGCAGCCGTAATGCTTGATCACTCATCCCCGTTACGCGTTTTTTCATGAGGTTCTGGTACTTTTCAACAAAATGATTTACCAGTATTTCAATGTCCTCTGGTCGCTCCCTCAAGGAAGGAACCTGGATTTGTAAGACCTTCAGCCGGTAATACATATCAAGTCGGAATTCCCCTTTCGAGACCATTTCCTCCAGATTACGGTTTGTTGCAGCGATTACCCGTACATCAATCGGAATGCTTCCCGTCGAACCGACCCTCTCAATCTCTTTTTCTTGTAAAACACGGAGCAGCTTCACCTGCATATGCAGTGGCAGCTCACCGATTTCATCGAGAAAAATCGTTCCGCCTTCAGCCGCTTCGAACTTACCTGCTTTTCCGCCTTTTTTTGCACCAGTGAAAGAACCCTCTTCATAGCCGAATAGTTCTGACTCCAGCAGCTCTGCCGGGATGGCCGCACAGTTCACTTTTACAAATACACCCATGGCCCTTCTGCTGTCATTATGAATGGAATGGGCAAACAGCTCCTTACCTGTTCCGCTTTCACCCAAGATCAACACATTTGAGTCGCTTTTAGCGGCAATTTTGGCTTGACCTTTTACTTCCATGAAAGCAGGACTTCTCCCCATCAGATGATCAAACGTATATGAGGCCTTATTCCTCTCGCGAAAATCGCCTTTGTACTTTTTCAGCTCAACTTCTAGTGAATTTATCCGTTTGGAAAGAGCGGTAAATTGCCCGACATTCTTAAAAAGAATCTTACCGACCGCCCCTATCAATTTCCCTTGTTTCCTTATCGGGGAGCGGGTCGCAATTATATAATTATCTTTAATTTTCTGTAATTCAGCGACCTCTTGCTTGCCGGTTTTGGCGACCACATGCATACGGGTGTTTTCAATGACCTCCGTTACATGTTTCCCTATTGAGCTTTCCTGTTCGACGCCAAGAAAATCCGCATAAGCGTGGCTCAGCATTTGGACATACCCTTCCGTATCGACCATCACCAAGCCGTCATAGGCAAATTCGATAATATCCTTAAACAGCAGTTCTTCATGATTATCGACATTAAGAAAATCACTTTTATTATTTGTAAACAATAGGAGATAAATCTGATATTCCTCATCACCCATTTGAACGATTGCTTTTCTGATAATCCCATTATTACCGTTCAAACGAATCGGAGTATTTACGGCTGGTACAAGGTTTTTTTCTAAAATCAAATTTATTTGCAGATCAAATTGATTCTCCGCAAAAGCCTCGGATAATACGCGATTGCAGAGAACGATTTCTGTTTCGTTTTTCATTACCAAAACACCAAAAGGCAATTCTTCCAATATCGCTTTCACTAATTCGAATTGAACAGTTTTATTATCGCTGACCATTCCTATTCTCCTTAACCCGTCTGAAGTTTCCTCCATTATATCATAGGAAAATGGGGCCAAGTCATTACCGTTCCACAATCAGCGCAGTTCCCTGTCCGCCACCGATACATAAGGTAGCAAGGCCTGTTTTTGCATCCCTAAGTTTCATTTCATACAATAAAGTCACTAAAATCCGGGCACCGGAAGCACCTACAGGATGACCCAGAGCAATCGCCCCGCCATTTACATTCACTTTCTCCGGTTTCAGTTCAAGGTCCTTAAGCACAGCGAGTGACTGTGCCGCAAAGGCCTCGTTCACTTCCATCAAATCAATATCATCTATTGTCAATCCAGCTTTTGCCAAAGCTTTTCTTGTCGCAGGCACTGGACCGTAACCCATGATTTTCGGATCAAGCGCAGCGTTTGCATATGACTTAATTGTTGCTAACGTTTCCAGTCCTAGCTCGTCCGCTTTTTCCTTAGACATTAGGACTAACATCGCACCCCCATCATTGATTCCGGATGCATTTCCTGCCGTAACCGTTCCATTTTCCTTAAAGGCAGGACGCAGCTTCGCTAGCTGGTCAATCGTCAGCCCATGACGCGGGTGTTCATCTTGGTCCACCAAGATCGTCTTTCCTCTGCGTTTATATTCAACAGGTACAATTTCATCTGCAAATCGTCCTTCAAGCTGTGCCTTTTCAGCCTTTCTTTGGCTCTCTAAAGCAAATTCGTCCTGCTTTTCACGGCTGATTTCCCACTGCTCGGCGATATTCTCCGCAGTCACGCCCATATGATATTGATTAAAAACATCCGTTAAGGCGTCATATGTCATGGAATCGACTGCTTCGGCATTACCCATTTTCTGTCCAAAACGATAATTTGGAAGTAAATACGGAGCATTGCTCATGCTTTCAATCCCCCCGGCGAGAATCACATCAGCATCACCAAGGGCAATGAATTGTGCTCCCATTATTACCGTACGGAGGCCAGATCCGCAAAGCTTATTAATGGCCATGGCCGGCGTTGTTTCCGGAATCCCTGCATGAATCGCAACCTGACGTGCCACATTTTGCCCTAATCCAGCAGATAGAATATTCCCTACCAATACCTCATCGATCATGTCAGCCGAGATATTTGCCCGCTTAATCGCTTCCTTAGCTGCAACAACTCCCAATTCAACCGCTGAAACATTGGCAAGACTGCCACCAAACGCACCAACTGGTGTTCTTGCTGCCCCTACAATCACTACTTCTCTCATAATACTTCCTCCTTCTCCATTTTTAATTTTCCCAGTTTAATAAAATGACGGTCCCTCTCATTGATTTTCTGGGAAACAGTAGATTCTTCATACGTAAAAATCCCTTCTCCCGACTTCGTCCCAAGCTTTCCCTTAGCAACCAAATCACGAATCATATCAGGGGCTTCCTTACTCTGATCCAATACTGGTGAAACATTATCGAAAACGCGCTGCCATGTATCCAGTCCGCCAAAATCAGCAATCTCGATCGGCCCAGTAAATGCCCATCGAAAACCTGGTCCAGCCGTTATCGCTGTATCGATATCTTCAGCATCGGCAACGCCCTCTTTTAATAGATAAAAGGCTTCCCGCATCAAGGCAGTCTGGAGACGATTGGCAATGAATCCTGCTATTTCTTTTTTCAAGAGAATCGGAGACTTGCCGATTTTACGCATTAAATCCATTGTTGCCTTGACGATTTCCGGCTTTGTTTCGTCATGCTGAACAATTTCAACCAATGGAACCAAATGGCCAGGATTAAAGAAATGCGTGATGACCATTCTGTCCGCAAATGAGGCCTTCCCCATCAATTGAGAAATCGGAAAGGTCGATGTATTTGAAGCAACAATGGCATCCGGTTTGATCATTTCCTCCATTTGCTCATATAGATTTAACTTCAGCTCGATGACTTCCGGAATGGCCTCAATGATAAAATCAGCATCCCTTACTGCCCCTTTCAAATCTACACTGTATGTAATATTCGCTAAAGCGGCTTGCTTTTCCTCATCAGTCAAAACCCCTTCCTCAATGAGCAGTGATAGATTCTCAGAAATTTGATTTTGGGCATGATATAGCAACTCATCCTTTATATCGTTAATGGTCACGAAATACCCGCTAACTGCAAATGACTGTGCGATCCCGCTTCCCATTACACCTGAACCGATAATGGCAACTTTTTTAATCATCCAGCTTCCCCTTTCCGTTTCAATTACCTGTATTTACTC
The DNA here is from genome assembly GCF_042787985.1 of Peribacillus sp. YIM B13481. Taxonomy (NCBI): domain Bacteria; kingdom Bacillati; phylum Bacillota; class Bacilli; order Caryophanales; family Bacillaceae; genus Peribacillus; species Peribacillus sp. YIM B13481. The sequence goes on along the minus strand of NZ_JBHZPE010000027.1, from coordinate 2,929 downwards.
ACCTTTTTATATATGCAATATTTATGCCAACGATAAGGGGAAATAAAATTCTTTTTTTATCCAGAAAATCATGATAGACTCTTACTCATTAACCTAAACCATATTTTTATAACCTTCCCTTTATATTTCCGATTGAGCTTACCTTGTGAAATATTCCCTGCTTACTATATAAAATGACAGACCTGGACCATTACATTTTTTATTGGAGGAATGTAAAATGGTTAAAGATAAAGTGGCGATAATTACCGGATCTGCTAGAGGAATCGGCTTTGAGATTGGAAAGATATTTGCTGAAAATGGCGCAAAGGTCGTTTTGTCTGACCTTGATCAAAACACAGTTGAAAAAGCTGCTTTAGACCTAAGGAACAAAGGCTTGGAAGTTATCGGCCTAAAGGCAGACGTAACAAGTGAAGAAGATATTATCCAGCTAATCAAACAAGCTAAAGACAAATACGGACGAATAGACATTTTCATCAATAACGCCGGCCTTCAGCATGTTGCACCAATTGAAGAGTTTCCAACTGAAAAATTCGAACTGATGATCAAAATCATGCTGACCGCACCATTCATTTCAATTAAGAACGTTTTGCCGATCATGAAAGAACAAGGCTTCGGCAGAATCATCAACATCTCTTCCATTAACGGTCTGATTGGATTTGCCAACAAAGCAGCATACAATAGTGCCAAACACGGTGTAATCGGATTAACGAAAGTCGCCGCCTTGGAAAGCGCCTCTTTTGGCATAACCGTCAATGCCCTTTGCCCGGGATACGTAGACACACCACTCGTCCGCGGTCAACTGGAGGATCTGGCGAAAACAAGACAAGTACCATTAGAAAGCGTTTTGGAAGAGGTCATCTATCCGCTTGTCCCGCAAAACCGCTTACTTGATGTAAGTGAAATTGCCGACTACGCCATTTTCCTCGCAAGCGACAAAGCACGGGGCATTACAGGCCAAGCAGTCGTGTTAGATGGCGGATATATAGCACAATAAGTGGAAAATGCATCTACAAACGAAATATAGCCCGAATAAAACGACACCAAAAAGGTGCTCTTTATTCGGGCTTTTCTGTCTTCATGGAATTGTGGAAAAATTTGGTGGTATAAAGAATTCGCACATGTTACAGTAATATAGGGATATTTCCCATTTTACAAATACAAAAGGAGGCCTTGTCATGATTATTAAGTGGGTTAGACTGCGATAATTAAGGGGCAGGCCAATCATATGCTCCGGGAAGTATTTATTGATCTTCGCCATAGTAACGGCTATTAGATAATATTTAATACGGAGGTAAAGAACATGAGTGAACAGATACTGAAAATAAATAACGTGGATATATGTACAGAAAGTTTTGGAAACCCAAAGGACCCTGCTGTGCTTTTGATCATGGGGGCAATGTCTTCATTAGACTGGTGGGATGAGGACTTCTGTCACCGCCTCGCTGATTCGGGGAGGTTTGTCATTCGGTACGATCATCGGGATCTCGGACGATCGGTCATTTATGAACCGGGTACCTCCAACTATACAATAACGGACATGGCTGACGATGCCACGGGTGTCCTGGATGCTTATTCCATAGAGCGGGCTTCTATCGTCGGAATGTCGCTAGGCGGTATGATCGGCCAGATTCTTGCCTTGAGATATCCGGAACGCGTAAACACGCTTACGTTAATTGCATCAAGTGTGTTCGGGACTGTAATGGAAAAACTGCCTCCAATGGACCAGAGCATATTGGATCACCATGCAAAGAGTGCTTCCATGGATTGGTCAAATCGGGAGGCGGCTATCGCTTTTCTTGCAGATGGATGGAAAACTTTAGCCGGTTCCAAACCTTATGAGCAGGAAAGAATGTATAAACTGGCAAAAAGAGAGGCGGACCGCGCCAAACAGCTACCAAGCAGATTTAATCATGCCATCCTTGCTGGCGGAGATGAATATTTTGATAGAATGGGTCAGATATCCGTACCTGCCCTCATCATTCATGGCACAGAAGATCCAGCCTTGCCGTACGAGCACGGGCTTGCTCTTGCAAAAGCCATCCCTCATGCTGAATTAGTGACCCTTGATGGATCAGGACATGAGATTCATAGTGAAGACTGGGATGAAATTATCGATTCAGTTATAAAGCTTACTTCGCGATAAATTAATAAGTTGCAAAATTAGCCATTATGTAAGGTGGCTGCCTTTTTATACTTACAAATTTGGAAAATGAATAATCCTAGTAGGGTTAAAGGAAAATGTGGGTTTACCACGTTATCGATATCCCTAATAAAAGCCCAGTTTCTAGAAATTGGGCTCCCTTTACTTAAAAATCAAAGAAAAGTGGTTATTAGCGCGCCCATAAGTTAATTCAAATGCGTGGCACTGTTTAAAAATCTAATAAGTTTTATATGGATGTTCGGTATACTCAAGAAGATGTACCTGTATTAGATAAACCCCTCAATGTTATTTATCCACATTAATGATTCTATTCAACTTTAATGAAACCTTTAAAAGAATAAAAACTGAGGTATTTGTTACAAATTGAAATCCTGTAAGCTTTTTAAGCACCTTGTTCAATTAACCTTCCCCTTTAGTTCCATAAAAAAAAGAAAAAGATGCAATGGATGTGTATGTAATACTTTACGCCGTTTGCGTCCTAGTACAGAAGTAGACGTTTTTTTATCTGGAGGCACAGTTCTTGAAGATGTTATCTTCCTTGCCTTTGACAAAAATACTTGTTGTGCCCGATTCAGAGACGAAGAGGGAGAACCCGGTACTATCCTTATAGTTGACTGCCGAGACATCCAAGCCCTTCGCATCGAGTAATGATATTTAGGGGGATCCTTCATTTTTGAAGGATCTTCTTTTATTAAGGCTGTTTTCACATACTTTGTTGCTATTTACCAGGTAGTGAGTTGTGGTTGATTTCCCCTCCAGATGCTCGCT
>NZ_JBHZPE010000026.1:0-65856 GCF_042787985.1 Peribacillus sp. YIM B13481 | reverse complement strand
TGTTCCAGAAAGTTGGATACAGCGTAGCGATGGGAAATGCGAAAGATGTCATAAAAGCTGTTTGTACAACGACAACCCTTAAAAATGATGAGAATGGGGTAGCTTATGCGATTTATCGATATATGGAGAACTTCGTGGTTCAAAAATAAGTGTCAATGCCGAAGGAGAGAGCGATAAAATGGCATGGATATATATCATAATGGCAGGACTTTTGGAAATCGTCTGGGTGATCGGTCTTAAATATTCTCACGGATTCACCAAAATTATACCTAGTATAGTAACGGTAGTTATTATAATCTATAGTTTCTTTTTACTTTCAAAAGCTTTACATTCCATTCCCTTAGGAACTGGTTACGCCGTTTTTACTGGATTGGGAACGGTGGGAACAGTAGTAATTGGGATGCTTTTTTTGGGAGAGACCATTAATCCACTAAAAGTATTTTTTATGGCTTTAATGATATTGGGTATAATTGGAATAAAAACCAATCCAGCACAACCTAAACATTAAAGGAATTATATGATTTATACATGGTTAGGGGATGATTCAATGGCTTGGTTTTTTCTTCTTATTGCCGGATTTGCCGAGATTGGTAGTGTTATAAGCCTGAAACGTGCAGACGGGTTTAAAAAATTACTTCCCTCTGTAGCGTGTCTTTTTTTGGGGAGTTTAAGCTTTTATTTTCTTTCTTTGTCATTAACTTCTATTCCAGTGGGGACTGCCTATGCAATATGGACCAGTATCGGCTCTGTTGGAAGTGTTTTAGCAGGAATGATCTTCTTTAATGAACCTAAAAGTTTAAGATTAACCCTATTTATTATGTGTATTATTGCAGGGGCTGTAGGTATTAAAATGACTTCTGGACATTAAGGTCAGGGTTTTAAATGGCAATAAGTAGATAAAGGAAAAAGGTACGATACCTATGGAAGAGAAGAGTGATGAAAACAATTCAAGATTGGATAAAAGAATATCCTTTAATAAACGAGTTAGTTGCTACAAAGGATGTATTTTGGTCAAATCCTAAATATGAACCATTTCAAAAGGTACTTAAAAAGCGGCCACTTAATGAGAAAGATGTAAAAGATGCCGAGGAAAGGCTACAGCGTTTTGCTCTTTACATTGCTAAAGTTTTTCCTGAAACAAGAAAACTAAACGGAATCATTGAATCTCCTATTGTACCCATCCCGGCGATGCATCAACAGCTATCACACATGTATGAGCATCTATTAGAAGGGACATTTTTGTTGAAATGTGACAGCCACCTTCCCATTTCAGGTTCCATTAAAGCACGCGGGGGCATTTACGACGATTCAGAGATTCCATAGATACACCAGAGGGATTCGACAGTTTAAAAAGAGGGATAGATTAATGAGGGGTGATTTAAATAGAAAAGATGTTAAGTGGTAAAAATAACAGTAAAAGGCTTCTGTATCCAGGTCTCGTCTTTACAATATAGAACCAATAGGTATTGGAACTCCATATGTTGAATCACTGTGGAGTGATAACGAGAGTAGCTTCTCATCATTGCGTCCGAGTTGGAGATTTACTAGAATATATAATAATTGAAAAGTTAGAAATGACTAGCTATGAGTTTTATAATAAAAAGACCCAAATCAACAAATTTGGGTCTTTTACAGAAAATCTCATTTCTATAATAGAGAATCTTACTTCACGGAATGATTTGAGGTACCTAACACTTAGGAAATGGGAAAACGCTTTTAAAAATAAAAGAGGTACTGTCAACCAATTCTTAAAATGGAGCCCAAAATGCTTAACGGATTTCAGAAATAATAAATTGGAAATTTATGAACCACTAATTTGGTCTATAAAATGTTTGAAAATTTGCTCTAAACATAAAATTGAGCTTTCCTCAATATGTCCTATGTGTAAAAAAGACCCACTATTCTTTCACAAAGAGAGCAAGACCTGGATTTTGTCCGCATTGCGAACAATGGTTAGGAGAAACAAGTTTTAAAGAGGTGACCGGCGGAGAACTAGAAAGGCAATTAATGCTTTCAAAGTCAGTTGGAGATGTGTTTAGTCAGAATAATAGTGAAATGCAATCTGCTACTAAAGAGGAGATATTGATCTCAATAAAAAAAATAGTAGAAATAACCACAAACGGCAATGTAAAAGAATTTTCAAAACTGGCTAATAAGTCACGGAACAAGTGTATAAATGGTTAAGAGGTACCGAACCAGAATTTGAATCATTGATAGATATATGTGAAGTAGCAAATATTAAAGTTGTTGATTTATTATTAAACCGTATAGATTATTCATTTAATATAAAGGTAAACAACATCCCAAAAGTTAATAGAAAAAGAAAGAATTATGATAGGGATTTAAATGAAATAGAAAGACAATTGGAGGATTTTCATTTAAATGAATATCCACCGATCTCAGTATCAGAAATTCAAAGAAGATTAAAATACTTTAATATCTACCGAAAATATCCGCAGCTTAGTAAAAAAATATCTTATAAGTACCAGGAATATAGAAAAACACAGGCAGAATTAAAACATATGCATAGAGTCGAAGAGGTAAAAACGATTATAAAAGAAATACACAATAATTCTAAATATCCGTCAGAAAGGTTAGTAAAAAGTAAAATGAAAGATCCTATTGCATTTATAGATCCTATTATACGAAAAACATATAAATCGATGCTAAGAGAACTTGGATTAAAGTAAAACTTCTCAAAAGTCTAAACAAGAAAGTTAGATACATATTATTCTATATATAACTGTTATGTATAGATAGTAAATGATTCTTAGATATCTATGTGTAGGTAAACAATAAAGATTTATGAATTATCACTAAAATTTCTGAGGTAGTTGTAACTTTATGTTATTTAGATGTAAGTATTAACAAGAGTTGTTCCAGGGGTTAACCCATTTTTTGTAGGAGTCTTATTGAATAACTTGCAATTTCGTGAGTTATTTAATCTATATATATATGTATATATGTACCTCTATATAATTAAGTAGTTACGATAACGTGGAGAAAAAGCTAATAATAGCGAGAAACCCATTTGATTAAAACTTTGTCTCCATATGTAAGTATATTTTCGTGACTTAAAAAGTCCATTAATTTGAAAATTACCATAAAATTTGTGAATTACACCATTTTTATATTCGTCTTCTTCTTTTAACCAAAACCTTAAGGTTTCTTACTTATATCTCCCTTTCTCTATAATTGGCTGATAGTTATTAACCCTGGTGGTACTATGTAAGTTATCTAATTCTATATCCTCTTCCAACAGTTTTTCACCTTTAATGTAAACTTTTCAAAAAGTCCAGAAAATCTACTAGTGAATTAATGTTGCTATTATAATCAGTCATTTCAAATATCAAATATCAAAATGATTCCTTTCAAATATAATTTTCGCTAAATTGTGGTAGTATTTACAAAAAACGAAAACAGCCTTCTAAAGGTTCCGGATAATGTATTGAACTGTGCCGTAAAAAATAATTATTCGTCAAAAACCGAATAACTTCATTTATTAGTGGTGTTGCGTAAGTAGTGTAATGGAATTTATCAAGTAGTTGTTCTAAAGTTTTTGAAAAGGCTCTAAAATATGTACCAGTCAAATCAGGGCTTAAGCGGCCAGGTTAAATATTATAAATGCGAGGACTGAGGGAAAAATAATGATACCATAAAGGTGCCTAAATTCTAAATTAGAAGCATATCAATGCCTAAACCTTATAAAATCAATAGTTCTTCGTTATTGAATAAAATCAAACTTTAATATAGGTTTCGAAGACTAATGGAGAAACATTGAACTCTTGGCAAGGGTATCTTTCATAGTTTGGCAACAATATGGTAATAATCATAATAAATTCGAATTCTCCTGCTTGATATTTCTTTAATTTATGGAACCAACTTTTGCCCATCATCAAAATAACTGCCTAATTCAGGTCCATATTGATGAACGGCGGAAAATCCACGTTCCTCCTTCATTTCCACAAAATCACGAAACTCAGGTTGTACCATCGCATTATTTAAAAAAATATGTCTGTTTGATAATGTTTCACTTGAACAAATATTTCGTTTCCATACCGATCAGTCATATTTTCAGTATGTCCAAGATTTAGAGATTACATGGAAGTGTGTTGAACGGAAAAATGAGTCGTTATGAATAGAAGACAACACCAACTAATCCAGAAAGAATAAGGACATAAGCTGGATGCCATCGTAATTTCAATAAGGCAAATAATGATAATCCAAAAACAAGTAATAAGCTTATCGTATGCCATGAAAAGTTCATAGCTATCATATGATTGGAAATGGCAAAACTTATCGCTGCAAAAAGGATTAAACTAGTGACAATGGGTCTTAGTCCATAAAACATCGATTGAATAATTGGATAATGATTCAATTTGCTGAAGAAGGTGGCTATAACGATTATGACTATAATTGCAGGAAGCAGGATTCCGAGAGCAGATGATATGGCTCCTGCTAATCCAGCAGTCGAATAGCCAACGAGAATGGCACTATTGATGGTGATAGGACCTGGGGACATGCCGGAAATGGCGATTACATCGGTAAATTGTTGCGTCGTCATCCAACCATGCTGTGAGACTTCCGATCCTATTACGGGAATCATGGCGTATCCCCCTCCAAACGATACAAATCCGATAATAAAGAAGGTGCTAAACAACTCCCACAATTCCATCAGCATTTATCCCACGCTTTCTTGAAAATTAGTTTAAACCGATAACAGGGAAATATCGCCCACCTTTCATGGACCTATATGCCTGCACCCATGAAATATTCGAAATCATTCTCTTCTTCTTTCTTTTCTTTTCGGTCCATGTTGATTTTGTAACCTAATTTCCTCTTAATAGAGATGGTCACAACACCTGCTATCGCGCCTGCTAATATAGCTAAAACAGGGTGAATGAAAAAAAGGATTGGAATCCCCACTATTAATATACCTAATGTTGATTTGTCAACAATAGCCGTTTTTCCTATCTTGATAGCCGCATAGGCGATGATGGCAACTATGGAAGCTCTAATCGATATGAATGCGGATTCTATCTTTGGATTATCCTGAATGAAAAAATACAAAATGCCGAGGAGCAGTACAATTAAAAAGGTAGGAAGTGTAACACCGATCATAGCTGCCATTGCGCCCTTCATTCCGGCAATTCGATGGCCGATAAAGGTGGCGGAGTTAACGGCGACAGCTCCCGGTACAGACTGAGATAATGCAAAAACATCCGTAACTTCTTCGCTTTTCAGCCATTTTCTCTTCTCCACTACTTCTTTTTCGATTAAAGGGATCATCGCAAACCCGCCTCCGAATGTGACAGGTGCTATTTTAAAAAAGGTCCAAAATAATTGGAGCAGTGTTTTCCATTGTCCTTTCATTGTCATCAGTCCCTTCCTATGCTGCTCTATATAAATCTTATTATTAACATATCAAAGAAAAAGGAATGGGTAAATTGCAACAAAATCATCGGGTATAACAAAACGTTATACCCAGAAGATTTATCCGTTTTATAGAATTGAATAGAATCACCTGTTCAGGGAAAATAGCGTTGTTTTTCCATTTCACCATTTACCTATATGATGCTATCATTTTATTAAACTATTTATAGACATGGAGGTCGGCGTCTTGAAATTAGAAAATCTAAAAGTGTTTTGTTTAGTGGTGGATGAAGGAAGCATAAGCCAGGCAGCGAGGTTAAGTTTCTTATCTCAACCGGCGGTAACAAGACAGATTCACCAATTGGAAAATTTTTATAACACTTTGTTATTTGACCGTGAGGAAGGGAGGCTAAGGGTGACAGAAGCAGGAAAGTTGTTATACCCTTTTGCAAAAGCTATGGTGAATGACTTCAACCATTCAAAAGAAGTGATTCAGCAATCAGTGGGCGAGTACAATTTAAACCTCATAGTAGGTGCATCCCTGACAATCGGCGAGTATTTATTGCCAAGCTTGCTGGGGAGATTTAAAAAGCAGCAGCCTGAAATAAAAGTGACATTAACGATAAAAAATACCCCTCGAGTTCTGGAGGATTTATCAAACGATGTCATTGATTTGGCCTTGGTGGAAGGACTCGTGGAAAACACCGATTTTATTGTAGAAAAGTTCGCAGATGACGAATTGATATTGGTTTGTCCACCCGACCACACATGGAGAGACAGAAAAGAAATCCAGGTAGAGGAATTGGGAAATGAAAGGATGATCTGGCGTGAATCCATTTCAGGGACACGACTTATCGTAGAAAACATGTTAAGGGAGCATGGGGTTTTAGAAAAAATAGAAAACTACATGGAGATTGGAAGTACACAAGCGATAAAAAGTGCAGTCGAAGCTGGACTTGGAATCAGTATTCTGCCAAGGTTGTCATTGGCCAGGGAATTGGATCAAGGTTTTTTGCGGGAAGTCGGTATTTCCGGTATAAATATAAGAAGAGATCTATGGCTAGTCAGAAAAAACAAGCGTTTTAATAAAATAGGTGTGTCTAATTTTGTGAATTTTCTTCAATAGATAACTGAAGCATCAGTCATTTTACGGTCGCATGCGTTCCTATTCACATGATGTGCAGCGTTTTTTAGGTTCTTGGTTAGTCAATCAGGATTAATGACGAGCCTTAGCATATCGTTTATGAATAAAGCGGAAGTGATTGGAACTGTTATCACTGCTGTTCATATCAGTCAGAAGGAGCAAACATATAAATTGGTTTTGTGAATTCGATCCTATTTGCAGCTGGCTTACTTCTAATTTAAGGAATCGTGTTCTTAATCTTCGTTAAACCAGTTAAAGGGGTTCTCTTATTCAGGTGGACTATTAGTGCAATAGTAAAAAAACTTCTACAATATAAAATTTTTAGAGGTATTATATTTTAAATAAAAGCTTTTCTCATTCGAGAAGGGCATTATTTGTATTTGGATATTCAGCTTCCGCATCCTTTTAAGAAATGAATACAAAATTGGGCATTACATATTTTTCCCTATGAAAATCAAAGTTGATGTTCAAATTATACTGCAAACTAATTCCCTAATTTGATAATCATTCGTTAAATCCCTTGGCTTGACATAATCCCTACAAAGAGAATTATACCTAGATTGTTTACGATTACACTTTTTTTTGAATTTCATACATTGAAACCTCTTCTGTGATGTAGATGATAACTAAATTTCAGCACGGAATTTTTCTTATATTGGGAGTGGTTTAAGAAAAATGATATGAAGCCGATGTTTGCAAAAAAGCCTTGCACGTTAGCCCTAAACAGAAGGTGAGAGGCTTTTTGGTGCTATATTAAAGTTTTTTGGATGATTTGGACGAAAAAGGGATTCTGCTGACGTCTGGAATGAACTAAAATAAAGTGGGGAAGAAAGATTAATATCATAAAGAAGAATACTGAAATATTGATTCCACCAATTCAGGAATGAAAAAAATTATGAGTTAGGATATAATATAATTATTGTATTGGAGATTCATTCGGGAATTTCCTTTTTTTTATGGGCTTCATTAGTTTATCTCCCTGAAGAACCGGGAAATAAATTATAGTTGTATATGTTTTTGCAATAATAATTTAAGTGAAGTAGAGGGGATTGTTTTAATGGGGATGTTAGAAAAATTTATTAGTGAGACAAATGATGTGTTATGGTCATCCATTTTGATCATCATGTTGATTGGATTGGGTCTTTATTTTTCCGTACGCACGAAGTTTGTCCAATTCAGGATGGTTGGGGAAATGTTCAGACTTTTGGGGGAAGGAGCCACGGCGGAAAAAAAGGGTGTGACATCCTTTCAGGCATTTTGCATAAGCACGGCTTCCAGGGTAGGAACTGGTAACCTTGCAGGTGTTGCCATCGCAATCACGATGGGCGGCCCAGGAGCCGTTTTCTGGATGTGGTTAATAGCATTGATCGGGTCTGCTTCAGCTTTCATTGAAAGTACACTTGCTCAAATCTATAAGGTCAAGGATGGGGATGCATTCCGCGGAGGGCCTGCGTATTATATGGAAAAAGCTTTGAACGCCCGATGGATGGGCATCACGTTCGCTGTATTGATTTCGCTTACATTTGGACTTGCTTTCAACTCGGTTCAAGCCAATACGATTTCAAGTGCATTCAATGAATCGTTTGGAATCGAAAAGTGGGTTACGGGTCTTATTCTGGCTGTCGTCACAGCTGTCATCATTTTTGGCGGTATCAAAATGATTGCAAAGGTATCTGAAGTCATCGTCCCGATTATGGCAGGAGCCTATGTGATAGTGGCGTTGATTATCATCATCATGAATATTACCGAGTTACCGGGTGTTTTTGTTCTGATTTTTGAAAGTGCATTTAATGGAATAAAAGAAGTGGCTGGCGGAGTACTGGGGGCTGCCATGATGCAGGGAATCAAGCGTGGCCTATTTTCAAATGAAGCCGGGATGGGTAGTGCACCTAATGCTGGAGCGACGGCAGATGTAAGTCATCCCGTCAAACAAGGACTCATTCAGTCACTGGGTGTTTTTGTCGATACGCTCGTCATTTGCAGTTCGACTGCCTTCATCATTTTGTTCTCGGGTCTTTATACATCGAAAGAAACGGATGGAATCGTCCTTACCCAAAATGCACTTGGTACGGCATTGGGGTCTTGGGCTGGTATTTTCCTTGCCATTATCGTACTGTTATTCGCCTTCAGTTCCATTGTCGGCAACTATTATTATGGAGAGTCGAACATCGGCTTCATCAATGAAAATAAAGTTTGGTTAAACATCTATCGTATCGCAGTAGTAGGGATGGTGATATTCGGTTCGCTTGCCTCACTGAAATTTGTTTGGGGGCTAGCTGACTTGCTGATGGCACTCATGGCCATTATCAACCTGATCGCCATAGCATTACTTGGGAAGATCGCTTTTGCTGCACTGGCGGATTATCAAAAGCAAAAGAAAAGTGGAAAAAATCCTGTTTTCCATGTGAACAATATTAAAGGTTTGAAGAATGTGGAATGTTGGGGAGACCCATGCGATGATGTGGATGTGAATGTGTATAAGGAGAGCTAAGCTCTAATTAAGCTTACATGTAGAGTCCTTGAGAAGGGATTTTACTTGTAAGCTTTTTTTGTATGATCAATTGATTGAAAAGAAGGCTTTTTCGTCTTTTTTCTATCATGATTGAATATTGTTTTGTTTTTTACACAAAATACCTTTGTCTTTAGTACTGCTGTCAATCGATGGTTGGACAATTTGAAAATTAGGAGTGGAAAACTATGGATAGCAAGCAATCAAAAAATGAATCTTCAGAAATTGCTGGAAGAATATATGACGTCAGTGATTATAAACGGGAAGATGCTGTATCTTCGGGATTGGCTACAACCCACGAACAAGTCTCGGATACTTATGCGGAAGGAGAGATAAAAGCAGTCATTGATGATGTAAATGGAAAGGATATTGAGATTAAAAAAGAAGGATCTGAGGAAGAAAGGAAATGAAGTGATTTTTATTTTTTTAGGAACAAGAATTATCGACTGATATTTTAAGTGAATATCGATTTAAACCCCTAGCTTTTTAAGCTAGGGGATATCTAATTAATAAATTCTTTCTCTCTCCATTTTTCGAAGTAACTCTTCCTTCGTTCTTGGGACAAGGTCCTTTTCTGCGGGTATCCTTGATTGAAGAAGGGCTTGAAACATTTCAAAAACCCACGGCTTCTCCAGGTGTGCCCTCATCAGAACGGCTTCATCATGAAAAACGGATACAGGGTCCCCTTGGTATATGACCTTACCATCGTTCATGACAACGACTTCATCAGCCCATTGATAGGCCAAATTAACATCATGAGTTGATAGAATTATCGTTTTGTCAGGATGGTGAATACTGTCCAGCAGAGACATGATCTGTCGGGAGAAATAAGGATCCAATCCAGCGGTAGGCTCGTCCAAGAGCCAAACATCGGGTTCCATGGCTAGTACCCCTGCAATGGCGACACGTTTTTTTTGCCCTAAGCTCAAAAAATGGGTGGGTCTGTCCTTCAATTCCGTTACTTCCGTTTGAGCCATCGCCCATTGTACTTTCTCGTGGACTACGTTTCTTTCCCATCCTAGATTCATCGGTCCAAACGAAATATCCTGTTGCACATTAGCGGAAAAAAGCTGAGAATCGGGATCTTGAAAAACGATCCCGACTTGTTTTCTTAATGATAATAATGCTTTACGGTCATATTTAATTTTCTTCCCCTTATATCTGATAGTTCCTGATGTTGGTTGTAAAAGACCGTTTAAATGGAGGAACAGAGTCGATTTGCCAGCTCCATTATTGCCTAATAATGCAATCTTTTTACCTTGTTGAACCGTTAGTGAAAGATCTTTTATAGCGAACGTTCCATCTGCGAATTGATGGGTGAGGCCCTCTATATTAAAAATATGCTCTTCCATTTTTGAATTGCCTCCAATTTACATATATCCATAAATAAAGATTAAGCTTCCTAGTATGATAATGGCGATCAGCCAATTGCGCGAGGAATAGGTGTAAGTATCATCGATAAATGATAGGTTTTCCTGATATCCTCTTGCATTCATGGCCATCGTCAATTGCGCAGAGCGCTGGAATACTCCCAAAAATAATGATGAGATTAGTAACCCGAGAGAGCGAATGCCTTGCCTTATCGAGCCATATCCAAGTCGTGAAGCTTGTGATAGGTGAATGGCCAAAGCTGTATCTAAAAAAATAAAGATGAAGCGATAGGTCAATTCTATTAAATCGATCAATAAAGACGGCAATTTAAGTTTCCGCAGCACGGATAGAATGACGGTAATGGGTGTTGTTAAGGTTAAGAAATATAAACAACTTATACTGCCAAATACGACAGTGATCAAATTGATCACTGTACCAATGCTGTCATCGCTGATGAATATTTGCCAGTTTCCGGCTTTCCAGGACCACCATATATTGGATATTGAAGTGGGTTTGCTTGTAAAAGAAAAAAGGATGGTAATTGTACCTGATAATATAAAGAACCCCGGTAGTAAGAGTAATTTCAGATAATAAGAAAGTGGGATTCTTGCCGCAAAAATGATTAAAGCACTCATCACCGTAAAAGTGATGAGCGAAACGGCCATATCCCTTACAGTTAAGGAAAAAAGCAAAAGGGAGAGTGCAAAAATCATTTTTTCCAACGGATGTTCATCCTTTAGCCCATTGAAATAGGCATATTTATCAATGAGTAACATGCTTGGATTCTTCGGGCATGGCTTGTTTGGCTTGCTTATTCCTTTGTCTCATTACGCCAATGAAATATCCAATGAAACCAGCTCCGATTGCAGCTTGCAGCGCAAATAATAAGCTTTCTGTTTCTGCACCTGGTGGCTCCCAAATACTGTTGAACCATGGCTTATATTCCGGATGGATATTTGTGATGGCTTCTTCAGCTTCGCCGTCGGCACCGCCAAATTCCGTTCCTTGTTGGGTGATTAACGGTATGGTAGCAAGAATGACGACCAGGAAAAGCAGCAGTAAACTTTTTTTCATATTAACGGGCCTCCTTAGATAAAACTCGCAGCAATTTCAATTCGCCTAGATTGTATTTTTTTAAGAAATTCATCACAACGACTGTCAATAATCCCTCGCTGATTGCCAAGGGAATTTGGGTCAGGGCAAAAATCCCTGCAAACTTAGTGAATGAGGCCATGAATCCCCCTACCTCGGATGGAAAAGCAAGAGCAAGTTGAACGGAAGTTACCACATAGGTTCCTAAATCTCCAAAAGCAGCTGCCAAGAAAACGGCAAGAGAAAAAGACCACCCCAATTTAGTCGCGCCCTTGAAGACAAAGTAAGAAATGAACGGTCCGCATACTGCCATGGAAAATGCATTGGCCCCTAATGTCGTCAACCCTCCGTGAGCCAGTAATACAGCTTGAAATAACAGTACGATGGAACCCACGACACTCATGGCCAATGGTCCGAATAATATGGAACCCAAACCAACTCCTGTAGGGTGTGAAGAACTTCCCGTAACGGAAGGAATCTTCAGGGCCGATAATATGAATACAAATGCTCCCGATAGGCCGAGTATCATTTTTGTTTCTGGGTTTTCCTTTACTTTGGACCTAATCGACCGGTAACCCAAGATTAAAAATGGAAGGATAATGGCCCACCAGAATATGGCCCATTCAATCGGTAAAAATCCCTCCATAATATGCATGGCCATAGCACGTTTTGGTACAAGAAGCAATAAAATGACAAAATAAAGAATTTTCCAATTGTCTTTTTTCATTCTTTCTCCTTTCAACACTTTTAATTTTTTCTGATCAAGGCTTTTAGAAGAAAAGCGGCGCCCAACATAAAAAGCACTTCTCTAAAAAAGAAAGAAGTGCGTAATGAACAGGAATTCCTCAGCATAAACCAACCACGGGCTATTCTGCCTGATCCGCACACCCATCCTCGTAGGCTGAAACAGTTTCACGCTTCATGGCAGGTCTCCTGGCTTTGGTTCATCATCCCATTACATCCTTCCCATCTCATTTGACAGTGGATTAACCTTAAGGCAATAGGACTTCCCTTTACAGTGGCGGGACCGCTCCGGATTTTCACCGGCTTCCCTTTTAAGCTGAATTTCCGAGAAAATTCAACACCATAAAACTTATGTAATTATTTTGAAAAATCTCGTATAGTTTATCATAAAGAAATAATTCCAGCTACACTCTCTTTTTTTTAAAAAGACTAATAACGCAGAGAAGCGAGGCATGGAGCTGGATTTACCCTATTAAACTTTTCTAAACAGTCGGAATAAACTTTGAATTTTGCTAAAGTTGTTATATGATAGATAAAGTTAGCTAGAAATGTATAATAAAACCAAATATTTCATTTTAAAAGTGCTCTTGTGTGAATTATCAAGGGATAATAGGGAAAACGGTGAAAATCCGATGCAGCCCCCGCTACTGTAAACGCTGATGAAATTGTCGATGACCACTGGCTTAATGCCGGGAAGGGACAAAGTAAAATGAAGCGTAAGCCAGGAAACCTGCTTTTGAAATTGTATGATACTTTTCGGAGGGAAAGGTAGAAGGACTATGACGATTTTGGGAGATTCAGCATATTTGCCGAAGGCTCCTCATTCATATAGTTTTTTTAAAACCTTAACTCTTATGTTAAGGTTTTTTATTTTGCCTTTTCCCTGAACTCAGGAGGAAGAAGATGACTACTTGGAACTTGCAGGGTACTAATACGCATCTGTTGATTTGCAATGGAAGCAGTTGCATGAAAAAAGGCGGGGAAGAAGTAACCCAAGCGATTCGCGATGAAATTACTTCAAAGGGACTGGATATGAAAGTTCATACAACCAGGACACGCTGTAACGGAAGATGTAAGGACGCCTGCGTTGTAATTGAGTATCCCCAAGGGAGATGGTATCGGGTGGATACCCCAGATTACGGTCGGAAGATTGTAAGTAATATCGATGATGGAGAGTTTGTGCCACAGATGATCTACCAATTCAGTGATGGGGAAATGATCCCTAATCCAGATTTTCCTGCTCATACGGGTATTTCAAAGAACAAATCGTAAAAGGAGATGTCTTAATGAGTACTAACGGTAAATTATTCGTCGTGGGCTTTGGGCCAGGGAATTTTGAACACATTACCAAACGTGCTGTCGAAGCCCTTCAAGAAAGTGACTACATCATTGGTTATAAAACTTATGTTGAACTCATTCAGGGACTGCTTACAGATCAAACGATTATTAGTACGGGAATGACTGAAGAAGTATCACGTGCTCAGGAAGCAGTGAAACAAGCGGAGCTGGGAAAGAAAGTGGCTGTAATTTCCAGTGGTGATGCCGGAGTTTACGGGATGGCAGGGCTGGTTTATGAAGTATTGATTGAAAAAGGGTGGAAAGAAGATACTGGAGTGGGCATTGAAGTCATCCCTGGTATTTCTGCAATCAACTCATGTGCGTCTTTACTTGGGGCACCTGTCATGCACGATTCGTGTACCATCAGCCTCAGTGATCATTTAACGCCTTGGGAACTTATCGCTAAAAGGGTGGAAGCTGCTGCAATGGCTGACTTTGTCATTGCACTTTATAACCCGCGTAGCGGAAGGCGGACTAGGCAAATTGTAGAAACACAAAAAATTCTCCTTCGCTACCGTTCACCGGATACACCTGTCGGGTTGGTGAAAAGTGCTTATCGCGATCGGCAGGATATTGTCATAACCAATTTGAAAGATATGTTGAATCACGATATTGGAATGTTGACCACCGTCATTATTGGTAATTCATCTACCTTTTTATATGATGACAAAATCATCACACCAAGAGGTTATCAGAGGAAATATACATTGAATTCGGAAAAGCAAACATTGAAGCCGCATCAGCGTCTGCAAAAAGAAGCAGAACCGTGGGCATTAGATCAAGAAGCCGATTCCATGCAAGAAGCCTACGCTGAGCCTGATGGAGGGGTTGGATTACTTACAAAAGCACCAGAAAAGAAGGCGACATCTTTTGAAATGGCGATGGAAGCCCTGTCTATAGTTAAGGGCCAAACCGTTCAGCAACCCATTAAGCCGTTTGTTCAGCAAAAAATGGAGTCGGTATTCGAACTTGCGGTCAGTCCAGGTGTGGCGAATAAACAATTCACTCCCAAACAAATGATGACACTTGCGGAAGTTGTTGGGGAAAAGGGATCGATGGAATACACGCCAAACCATAAGATCGTATTAAAGATTCCGACAACGGATCCGGAAGTCATTACGGGGAAATTGCAATCAGCAAACTTTCTGTTATCGCCGATTGGAGATGTACTGACATTAAAAGCCTGTGATTTCTGTGATGGGGAAAAAGCGGAATCCATTCCTTTTGCGGATGAAATACACCGGGTGCTCGGCGGAATGAAAATGCCTAAGGAACTGAACATCGGTTTTAATGGGTGTGGAATGGCTTGTTATAGTGCTGTGATGGATGATATCGGGATTGTCTTCCGAAAAGGGAAGTTCGACTTATTTCTTGGAGCTAAACCGGTTGGAAGAACAGCCCATCCAGGTCAGCTGGTTGCTGAAGGCATTGAACCGGAACAGCTTGTTGAACTGATTACGGACATTGTCGGGGAGTATACGCAAAATGCCCATCCAAATGAGCGGCTTTTTAAATACTTCAAACGTGCAAAAAAGATACAGAGTTTTTCTTATCAGGACATTGCTCCCAAAATAAACATAGAGCCTGCGCCTTGTGAAGACTAATCAAGAGGGGGAAAGTAAATGAAAGCAGTTTTGTTCGTAGGACATGGAAGCCGCTTGGCTTCAGGAAACGAAGAAGTCCTTCATTTTATTAAAAATATGATTCCGGCAATGGATGACGGCTTTTTGGTAGAAACGTGCTTCTTGGAGTTTGCGGCACCGAATATATCTAAAGGCATTGATAATTGTGTAAAACGAGGGGCTACGGAAGTTATCGTCATACCAATCATTTTGTTGCATGCAGGACATTCGAAATTACATATCCCGGCTGAAATAGAGGATGGGAAAACCAAGTATCCAGAAGTGAAATTCACATATGGTCAAACGATCGGGGTCCACCATGATGTATTGACGATCCTGACAGATCGTCTTGAGGAAGTTGGTTTCGATACATCCTCAAAACAGCCTGAGACAGCAATTTTGCTAATCGGCCGAGGTGGCAGTGACGCTGATGCAAATAGTGATATATATAAAATTTCACGATTATTATGGGAAAAATTAAACGTGAAATGGGTCGAAAGTGCCTTCATGGGTGTAACGGAACCGCACGTGGATGAAGGCATTGATCGATGCATCCGCTTAGGGGCAAAAAAAATAGTGATGCTGCCATATTTCCTTTTCACGGGTGTGCTAATGGAAAGAATGGAAGATATGCTGAAAGGCTATCAAGAGCAATATCGTGATCGAGAATTTATTTTGGCGAAGTATTTTGGGTATCATCCAACCTTACAGAACATTTTGCAAGAACGTGTAATTGAAGCTAGCGAAGGCAGATCAAGTGGGGTCCGAGATTTGGAAAACTATCGTAAACATGTCGAAGAACATGGACATGCCCACCATCATCATCACGACCACGACCACGACCACGACCACGACCATGATCACGACCACGACCACGATGAGCAAGCAGTGGGGACATCAAAATGATTTTGTTCTTGGCGGGTACAAGTGATGCAAGGGAATTAGCGATTGAGATGAAGCAGGTGGGATTCGAGGTTTTGGCAACTGTTGTAACCGGGTCGGCGGCGAAGAGTTTGCAAGATGAAGGGATATCCACCCGTATTGGCCGATTAACTGCAGAGGATATGACATCTTTAATCTCTGAAAAAGGTTTTCAGGCTGTAGTTGATGCAAGTCACCCATTTGCGGAAGAAGCATCCAAAAACGCCCTTAACGGAGCAAAGGCAGCAAATGTTCCATATATTCGTTATGAGCGTGAAAGTCAACGGTTTAAGAATGACAAATTGATAGTTGTCCGTGATTATGAGGAAGCTGCCAAGCTTGCAGCGGCAAAACGGGGAATCATCATGCTTACGACCGGAAGTAAAACCCTAGCTGTATTCGCAAAAGAATTGGTCGGACTCGAGAATACCAGAGTCATAGCAAGAATGCTGCCACGCATGGACAATATGGAAAAATGTGTGGAGCTAGGCATTGAACAAAAAAATATCGTTGCGATTCAAGGTCCATTTTCCAAGGAATTAAATAAAGCTCTATATGAACAGTATGGCGTCACATTGATGATAACGAAAGAAAGTGGCAAAGTTGGTGCGGTTGATGAGAAATTGGAAGCCGCCTTGGAATGTGGAATAGAGACGATTATGATATCGCGACCGGATGTGGACTATCAAAATGTCCATTCAAGTTTTGATCATGTCATTTCTGAATTGAATAAACAGCTAAATCAAAAATAGGAGGAATGCAAGATGGACTTTAAAACGGATTTTAAACCACTGACGGTAGATCCAGACAAAATATATGATTATAGCTTTGCAATGATAGCTGAAGAAATGGGGAATCATGATTTTTCCGAAGATGAATGGAAGATCGTCCGCCGGGTCATTCATGCTTCAGCGGACTTTGAATTGGGAAGAAGTGTCATCATCCATCCAAATGCTATTCAAGCTGGTGTGGAAGCCATTCGCAAAGGCAGGCATGTCATTGCGGATGTGCAAATGATCGAGAGCGGAACAGGCAAAAAAAGATTTCAAAAACATGGCGGGGACGTGCATTGCTATATTTCAGATCCAGATGTGATGGTCGAAGCAAAACGTTTGAATACGACTAGAGCGATCATTTCGATGCAAAAAGCCGTAAAGGAAAATGAAGGGGGCATTTATGCCATTGGCAATGCACCTACAGCATTACTTGAGCTCATTCGCCTTATTAAAGAAGGGATTGCAAAACCGGACTTAATCATTGGAATGCCTGTTGGGTTTGTTTCTGCAGCGGAATCTAAAGAGGAACTGGCTAAGATCACAGAAGTTCCATTCATTACGAATATTGGCCGAAAAGGTGGAAGTACTGTCACTGTTGCCGCATTGAACGCGATTTCCCTTTTAGCTGATAGTTAAAAAATGGAAAAGAAAGTGAAAAAAGACCCCTCACAAATGCGTCATGGATATACGACGGGAGCATGTTCGACAGCCGTGACCAAAGCGGCATTGACCGCCTTGATCACGGGGGATGCGCTGGAGGAAGCAACGATTTCCTTGCCAATTGGCCGAGATGCCACTTTCACTATTGAGAAATATGAAATATCGGAAAATGCGGTTAGTGCAGAAACGGTTAAAGATGCCGGAGATGATCCTGATGCCACACATCTGGCCCATATTATCTCTACTGTCAGCTGGTCCGATGCACCTGGGATTATCTTGGATGGAGGGACAGGAGTTGGTCGTGTGACCAAACCCGGGCTTCCCGTTCCTGTAGGGGAAGCGGCCATTAATCCTGTACCGCGCAAAATGATTTTAACCACTGTGCAACAAACATTGGAAGAATTTAAGATCAATAGAGGAGTGAAAGTCGTCATCTCCGTGCCCGCAGGTGAAGAAATAGCAAAAAAAACATTAAATGGCCGCTTGGGGATTGTGGGGGGTATTTCCATTTTGGGAACAAGGGGCACCGTCGTCCCTTTTTCCAGTTCGGCCTACATGGCAAGTATCGTCCAGGCTATAAGTGTCGCCAAAGCGAGTGGTTGTGAGCATCTTGTCTTAACGACTGGCGGGCGAAGTGAAAAGTATGCAATGGGCCTTCTTCAGGATTTACCGGAGGAAGCCTTTATTGAAATGGGTGACTTTGTGGGCTTCTCACTTAAGCAATGTAAGAGGCAGGGAATAAAAAAGGTATCACTGGTCGGCATGATGGGGAAATTTTCTAAAGTTGCCCAAGGTGTGATGATGGTGCATTCAAAGAGTGCCCCGGTCGACTTCGGTTTTCTATCGGAGATAGCCCATAGCGTTGGAGCAGGAGATGATCTTGTTCTTGAAATCAAGAATGCAAACACAGCATCACAAGTTGGGGATATGATGTCGGCGATCAATAATTTTGATTTTTTTAATAAACTATGTGAATCCTGCTGTCACTCTGCCATAAAGCAAGTGAAGGGTGGCATTGAAATGGAAACGGCGATTTATTCGTTGAAAGGACAATTACTGGGAAGGGCTGTTGGAATTGAGTCAATTGATGAAATTAATCGGGATAGGGGATAACGGTCAGGAAAGCTTACTGCCGCAATATGCCCAATGGATTGAAGAAAGTGAAGTGCTGGTCGGAGGCGAGCGGGTCTTATCCTTCTTTCCGAACTATTCTGGCCAGAAGATTGTCATAAAGGGCGATTTGAAGAAAGTGGTGGAACAACTGCAGGATGAAACTCGTCCAACTGTTGTCTTAGCTTCCGGTGACCCATTGTTTTACGGAATGGGAGGCTATCTTTCCAGCAAGATCAACATGGAAGTTTACCCATATTTCAGTTCCATTCAGCTTGCTTTTGCAAAAATGGGTGAAAGCTGGCAAGATGCTTTCCTAGTTAGTATTCATGGCCGCAGTATGAAAGGGCTGGCCCAAAGGATTGATGGGAAAGCAAAAGTTGCCTTGCTTACTGACATCGAAAATAGTCCAAACCAACTGGCTAAATATCTCCTTTCATACGGAATGACAGAATATCGGGCATTCGTTGCTGAAAATCTTCAAGGAGAAACTGAAGACTCTGGCTGGTATGAACTTGATGAAATGATGGAGCGGGAATTCTCCCCGTTGAATGTTGTCATTTTAAAAAGAAAATCAGAAGGTCCAAGCTGGTCTTTAGGGATAGATGATGAAGAATTTTTGCAACGGAAGCCGGATAAAGGACTCATAACCAAAAAGGAAATTCGAGTATTGAGCCTGCATGCGTTGAAACTCGAAAAAAATAGCATAGTTTGGGATGTCGGGACGTGTACGGGATCAATGGCAATTGAAGCGGCTAAGCTTGCATCAGAAGGTCAAATCTTCGCAATTGAAAAAAATGAGCCTGATTTAGAAAACTGTTATCAAAACCAACGAAAATTCCGTACCGATATAACAGCTATTCATGGAAAAGCTCCGCAAGGCCTGGAAACTTTTCCAGACCCTGATGCGATTTTTATTGGCGGGACCGGCGGCGAAATGGTAGATCTAATCAATACTTGCTGCAAACGGCTGAAAGAAGGCGGCAGGATCGTTCTAAATGCTGCAACGATCGAGAATCTTTACCGGGCTAATGAGGCATTTGGGGAAGCTGGTTTTCACACTTCCATCATGCATGCGCAAATTTCCCGAAGTAAGCCGATATTGGGAATGAACAGATTCGTACCGCTTAATCCGGTTTATATCATTACTGCACAACGAAAGGAAGACATGAATGAGTAATCTTGGTACATTATATGGCCTAGGCGTGGGCCCGGGCGATCCAGAGCTTATTACAGTAAAGGCATTTCGCGTGATTCAGGAGTCTCCTGTCATTGCATATCCCAAAAAAAGAAAAGGGAGTAAAAGCTACGCCCATCGCATCGTTGAAGTTTACATTCGTCCTGAAGAGAAGGAAATGCTGGGCCTAGTTTTTCCGATGACGAAAGATCAAGCAATTTTGGATCGGGAATGGAACGGAACGGTTGAAAAGGTTTGGCAAAAATTATACGAAGGAAAAGATGTTGCTTTCGTTACGGAAGGTGATCCCCTTTTATATAGTACGTTCATACATATGATGAAATTGATGCAGGAGTTACATCCTGAAGTCGAAATTAAGACAGTCCCGGGCATTTCTTCGTTTAATGGATCAGCGTCAAGGTTAGGTATCGCTTTGGCGGATGGTGATGATCATGTGGCGATTGTTCCGGCAAGGGATGATTATGAAGCGATGAGGAAGGCGATTGAAGATCATGATGCTGTGGTGTTCATCAAAGTGGCAAAAGTCATCGATTTAATGATTACTGTTTTAAAAGATTTAAACTTGCTTGAAAAGGCCTCGGTCGTAACAAAAGTCACATCCGATGAAGAAGTGATTTGGAAAGTGAGTGAATTGGAAGGACTTGAACTAGAATACTTAACATTGATGGTGGTGAGAAAATGAAGATATATATTGTAGGTGCTGGCCCAGGAGATCCGGATTTGATTACTGTAAAAGGATTGAACATTCTCCAAACTGCTGATGTGATTTTATATACGGATTCATTAGTGAATGAGGAATTAATTGCTAAGGCAAAACCGGATGCTGAGGTGCTAAAAACGGCTGGAATGCATTTGGAAGAAATTGTTGGCATTATGGTTGATCGTGTTAAAGAAGGAAAGATGGTTGCCAGAATCCATACAGGGGATCCTGCTATGTATGGGGCGATCATGGAACAAATTGTCCTATTGAAGAAAGAGGATATTGGTTATGAGGTGATTCCTGGCGTAAGTTCAGTATTCGCCTCGGCAGCGGCAATAGGAGCAGAGCTGACTATCCCGGATTTAACCCAGACACTCATTTTGACGAGGGCTGAAGGACGTACTCCTGTTCCTGAATTTGAGAAGTTACGTGATTTGGCAAGTCATCACTGCACGATTGCCCTCTTCTTGAGTGCGACCTTGACTAAAAAAATCGTTAAAGAACTCAAGGAAGCCGGTTGGAAGGATGATACGCCGGTCGCAGTCATTCAACGGGCAACATGGCCGGACCAAAAAATAGTCCGTACCACGTTAGTTAATTTAGATGATGATATGCGTAAAAATGGTATCCGCAAGCATGCAATGATTTTGGCTGGATGGGCGTTAGACCCTACTATCCATGATAAAGATGAATACCGTTCAAAACTATATGATGCGAGTTTTACCCACGGTTTCAGAAAAGGTGTTAAGCCATGATCATTGAATTGAAGGAAGAGGAACTTGCTCCCATTAAACAGTCTCATACTTATGCAATCGTGGCAATTACAAAGCACGGTGTCGAGCTGGCACGAAAATTACATACCGTTTTTTCGAATTCCGATCTATATTACATGAGCAAGTTTGAAAAAGGGGACGAAGAGCATAAACAGATCCAGCTTTTTTCGGGAAGCGTCCGTATGCTTTTACCAGCTTTATTCAAGGAATATAAAGGAATCATATTAATTATTTCACTCGGGGCAGTCGTCAGGATGATTGCTCCCATTTTGAAGGATAAGAAAACGGATCCAGGTGTGGTTGTCATTGATGACAAAGGGGAAAATGTTATAAGTGTATTGTCAGGGCATCTTGGCGGAGCAAATGAACTGACTAAGGAAGTTGCTGCTGCCCTTGACGCAAAAGCTATAATCACTACGGCTTCGGATGTACAGAAAACGATTCCTGTCGACTTATTTGGCCAGCGCTTTGGCTGGATTTGGGATTCAGCAGAAAAATTGACGCCAGTAAGTGCGTCCGTTGTAAATGAAGAGCATGTTGCCGTTGTACAGGAGTCAGGTGAACGGAACTGGTGGTCGTATGAAACGCCATTACCTGAACGTATAATCATATACCCTTCAATTGAAGAAGCGCTTCAAGCAAAGCCACAAGCAGCTCTGGTCGTCACTCACCGCATGCTTAGCCAGTCGGAAAAGAGGATCCTGGAAAATGGGATCGTTTATCGTCCTCAAGTAATTGTTCTTGGTATCGGGTGCAATAGGGGAACATCGGCTGCTGAAATAGAGCATGTGATTACAGAAACACTAGAGGAATTATCGTTTTCCTTAAAAAGCGTTAAAGCGATCTGTACAATTTCCTTAAAGAAAGACGAAATTGGCTTGATTGAAGTAGTTAAGAAATTTGGCTGGGAATTTGTATATTATGAACCGGAAGAGCTTAATCAAGCTCAAATCGAAGCGCCATCCGATACAGTTTTTAAATATACAGGTGCATACGGTGTGAGTGAACCGGCTGTCAGGATTTATACTAAAGCTGAACAATTGGAGCTGGTTAAGAAAAAATCGGGGAATGTAACCATATCAGTTGGGATCATTCCTTTTTAAGGAGGGAATATAAATGAACGATAGAAGATTGGTGATTGCAGGTACCGGAAGCGGTGTCGGGAAAACGACATTGACCATCGGAATCATGGCAGCCCTCCAGAAGAAAGGCTATACCGTTCAAGGGTTCAAATGTGGTCCTGACTATATTGATCCAACCTATCATACCGCAGTTACAGGACGAATTTCACGCAATCTTGACAGTTGGATGTTTGAACACGATACCGTCCGAGAAATTCTTAACAAAGCAAGTATCGGAGCTGATATCTCGATCATCGAAGGAGTCATGGGTTTTTTCGATGGCAAAAGTCCTTTAGCCAATACAGGATCGACGGCTGAAATCAGCATGATCACCCAAAGCCCTGTCTTGTTGGTAGTCAACTGTGCCAGCATGGCGAGAAGTGCCGCAGCCATTGTAAAAGGGTTTCAGGACTTTTCAACCGGTCCGAACATCATTGGGGTAATTGCCAATCAAGTGGGAAGTGTAGGGCATTACCAAATTGTCAAAGCGGCCATCGAGCAAGAATGCGATGTTCCGGTGCTGGGATATATGAAGCGGGAATTGGATATTGATATTCCTAGCCGTCATTTGGGCTTAATTCCTGCTATTGAGCGCGGGGAACTTGACCCGTTTTTCGATAAGCTTGCACACTTAGTCATGGAAACGATTGATATCGATCAGTTGTACCGTTTGTCCATGACTAGCGCCGTTTCCAGTGGGAATTCAAATATATTTCAGCACCAAAATAAAAAAGGCGTGTGCATTGCCGTCGCAAAAGATGCGGCCTTTAATTTTTATTATCAGGAAAACCTTGAGTTGCTTGAAGCGAATGGGGCAAACATCAAGTATTTTTCTCCATTAAAAGGGGAAGAAGTTCCATTGGATGCTGATGGTTTATACCTTGGAGGCGGCTTTCCAGAGGAATTTGCAGACGAACTTTCTGGTCATTTGGGTACTATTAAATCCATCCGAAGCTCTATTGAAAAGGGGTTGCCGACTCTAGCGGAATGTGGTGGTTTCATGTTTTTGAGCAAATCAATTGAAACAACTTCCGGAGAAACGCACCAGATGGCAGGGATAATACCAGGCAGGATTAAGATGCAGAAAAAACTTGCAGCACTTGGATATCGTGAAATTACAGGAACACAAAGCAACTTTTTGATCAATGAAATTGAGCAGGCAAAAGGTCATGAGTTCCACTATTCGACATTTGAAGCAGATGGTGATCTTACACATGCTTATGAAGCCAAAGGCAGATTCGGTTTGAAACAAGAAGGGTGTGTATTAGGTAACCTTGTTGCCGGGTATACCCACTTTCATTTTGCTTCCAATCCAAAACTTGCAAAGAACTGGATCGATGCTTGCTTAAAACAAAAAAACAGATCTACCCAGGAAACTATCATCAAGTAAAAGGTATTTTTTGAAGATTAAGAGGAGGCACGAGCATGAAACCGGGAAAAGTACATCTGGTCGGTGCGGGTCCCGGAGATCCGAAACTGATTACGGTATATGGACTGGAATGTATCCAAAAGGCGGATGTCATCGCATATGACAGGCTTGTCAATCCAGAACTATTAACCTATGCAAAAGAAAATGCAGAACTGGTGTATTGCGGGAAATCACCAGGGAAACATCATCTCATTCAAAATGAAATTCATGAACTTCTTGTGGAAAAAGCCTTACAGGGGAAAAATGTCACCCGACTAAAGGGCGGAGATCCATTTGTCTTCGGTCGGGGCGGTGAGGAAGCTGAGATACTGGCTGCTAACGGAATTGAATATGATATCGTCCCGGGAATCACAGCGGGTATCGCGGCCCCGGCTTATGCGGGCATCCCGGTTACCCACCGTGAACATGCATCAAGTTATGCGATTGTGACAGGACATGGCCGTGATTACAAGGGACAGGATAACCTGAATTGGCAGGCATTGGCTCAAGGCATCGATACCATCGCTTTTTATATGGGGATAGGTAATATGCCGTTTATATGTGAAAAATTGATGGAGCATGGCAGGGACGGTAAAACGCCAGTGGCTGTCATTGAATGGGGCACGACAGATAAACAAAGGACGATCACCGGTACGTTGAGTTCGATTCCTTTGCTTGCTATTAAAGAAAAAATTCAAAATCCGTCAATCTTCCTAGTAGGCGATGTCGTCCAATTAAGAGAAAAAATCCAATGGTTTGAAAGAGTGATTGAATCAGAATCCATTATAGAAGGGAATGAGTCTGAATGTCCATCATTCAGGAATTGAAGGAACGCAGGGCAATAAGGAACTACGAAGATAAAGAAGTGGAAGATGAAAAAATCAGGATGTTATTGGAAGCGGCTACCTATGCCCCTAACGACCGATTACGTGAACCTTGGGGCTTTTATGTAATCAAGGGTGAAGCGAAGCACCGTTATGAAAGATTGGCAGAAAAGTATTTACATGAACGCTTCCCGACCAAACCAAAATTGATAGACAGTTCACTGGAAGTTGTTAAGACGACACCGCTTATCATCGTCGTGACTTCTGATATTTTGCCTGATGATCCAGATTCATCCGAAGATAATGTATTTGCCTCTTGTTGTGCCGTCCATTCGATGTGGCTTGCCGCAAAAGAACTGGGTCTTGGATTCGTTTGGCGTACTAGAGGAGTGGGTCTTGTCAGGGATGAACGACTTCACGGGTTTATCGGTTCACCGGAAAACAAAAAAGTGATCGGCACCATTTTTGTCGGATATCCGAAAGGGGATCAACCAATTCCTGCTACTCAAAGGACTTCATACATAGAAAAAACAGTTTGGTTATGAAGGTAGGTGAGTGAGTGGCACGCAGAGGATTAATGCTTATTTATACGGGAAATGGGAAAGGGAAGACGACTGCCTCATTAGGGGTGACTTTACGGGCAATCGGCAGAGGAATGAATGTCAAATTCCTTCAGTTCATAAAATCTCCAGAGCGTACATATGGAGAAGCGTTGGCTTTAAAAAAATTAGGCGTTGAAATGGAACAGCTTGGTATTGGTTTTACCTGGACCAAAACACCAGATGAGCATCGAAGCGCATTATCGTTAGCTTGGGAAAAGGCGAAACAGGCCCTTAGTGATCCTGACATTGATTTACTCGTTTTGGATGAGTTGAACAATGCGTTAGCCATATCCAAATTCCCTATTGAAGATGTCTTGCCATTGGCTGAAATCATCGAGGCGATTCGTAATCGTCCCGCTCATATGCATATTGTCATTACCGGTAGGGATGCCAAGCCAGAGCTTATGGAAATGGCGGATTTGGTTTCATCCATTGAGGCGACCAAGCATTATTATGACGAGGGTATCGGAGCTGTCAAAGGATTAGAGTTTTAGGGGGTGAGCGGAATGAAGGCACGGTCCATCATGATACAAGGGACGTCATCTGATGTAGGAAAAAGTTTGATTTGCACGGCATTTTGCAGGGTTTTTTCTAATAAAGGATTACGTGTCGTCCCATTCAAATCACAAAACATGGCATTGAATTCTTATGTAACCTTGGATGGCGGTGAAATCGGACGGGCGCAGGGAGTACAGGCGGAGGCAGCACGAATCACGGCAACAACTGATATGAATCCAATATTACTGAAGCCGAAGAAGGATATGGTTTCGGAAGTCATCGTGCACGGAAAGCATTTTCTTGATATGAATGCAAAAAGCTATCGGAATCATTTTGTCCAAGAAGCCATGCCCATCATCCGTAAATCGGTGGAAAAACTTCAAGATGAATATGACATCATCGTACTGGAAGGCGCAGGAAGTCCAGCTGAAATTAACCTTAAGGACCGGGATATTGCGAATATGCGAATGGCCAAACTCGCGGATGCGGCTGTCATTTTAGTGGCAGATATTGACCGTGGTGGCGTATTTGCTTCCATCATCGGGACACTTGCCTTATTGGACAAAGATGAACGCGATTGTGTAAAGGGGATCATCATCAATAAATTTCGTGGCATGCGTGAACTGTTGGACGATGGCATTGAATGGGTGGAAAAGGAAACCGGGATTCCGGTTCTCGGGGTGCTGCCCTATCTTGACGTGAATATTGAAGCGGAAGATTCACTTGCCCTCTCTTCCTTACGTTTTAAAAAACCTAAAAAGGCTGAGTTTCCGATCGATGTAGCCGTCTTGAGATTTCCGCGGATCTCCAACTTTACAGATGTGGATCCTTTTTTTGATGAACCCGGAGTAGGTGTCCGCCTAGTAAGCAGTGTCCATGAGTTAGGTAATCCCGATCTGCTTATTTTGCCTGGTACAAAAAACACGATGGAAGATTTAGAGTGGTTGAATCGTAGGGGGTTGGATCGGGCCATCAATGAACTGCGGAAACAAGGAACGATGATATTTGGCATATGCGGCGGTTTTCAAATGCTAGGGACTAAACTTTTCGATCCTGACGCGGTCGAAGGTGACGGTGAGAACGCAGATGGGCTTTCGCTTCTTCCGGTGGAAACCGTATTTCAAGCAGAAAAGAAAACGGTACAAATGGAAGGTGTCCTTTCTGCCGGGATAATGGAAGGTCGAATGAATCTTATCGGTTTCGAAATACATTTAGGCAGAACGACATTGAAGTCGCAAGTAAGGCCCTTTCTTTTATTGAAGGATGGAAGAGAAGATGGAGCCATTTCCAATGACAACAAAGTAATGGGAACATATCTTCATGGGATATTCCATAATCGCCTGTTCACTAGATTACTAGTTAACCAAATTCGACGGAACAAGGGGTTGGAAGAAGTGAAGGAAAACGTCCAAAGCGACTCGGAGCGTAGGGAGGAAGCGTACAATCTCTTGGCATCCCATTTGGAGGAAAACATTGATATGGATACCATCTATCAATGGCTGCAGCTTGAAACCACGGAAAGCTGAAAAATGGTCTCGGCAAAATCATTTTATCCTGTTGATCAAAGCCTTTTAACCTATATGAAATGGACTGGAAACACATTGGTATAAGGGTAAACTTCCTTTTAATTAGCCATATTAAGTGACAGACGTATATAAGATATGTTATGTTGTCTTCTCTACATACTTTAAGAATATAAAAGGATGAGGTGTTCATATGAATAAAACAGAATTAGTGAGTAGTGTGGCAGCACAAGCTGAACTAACAAAAGACGACGCAAAAAAAGTAGTGGATGCATTGTTTGAAACAATCACGACTACACTTGCTAAAGAAGAAAAGATCCAACTAGTTGGTTTTGGTACATTTGAAGTGCGCGACCGTGCAGCTCGTACAGGAAGAAACCCACAAACAGGTGAAGAAATACAAATTGCAGCTAGCAAAGTACCCGCTTTTAAAGCAGGTAAGGAATTAAAAGAAGCTGTAAAATAAAAAAATGAACAAAGAAAAACCTGGCGATCAATATTCGCCAGGTTTTTTGTTTACTGCCTGATTTTCATTCCAAATAGGGTTGGTGACAAGATATGGATTATAGGATGTATAAAAGCGCTTGATTTAACGTATTAGTTGGCATAAATCCATCGTGTTGAAAATGTGGTGATTTTGGATGATGATGGCTATTTAATCTTTCTTTATCATTTGACCAAAGAAAGAAAATAAGCTCACTCCATGAAAAAAAGGGAGACAGTCATGGAATGTAACACAAATGAAAAGAATTTATAGTACTTATTAATAAGGTTAAAACTGAGGCTATGTTAGGCTAAATGAATAACAAGCTTTAAAACCAAAATAAAAGAGGTGATAAATATGTTGAAAAAGATAATGAAAAAAATCAAACAACTTTCCCAAGGCAGCAGTGAGCGAAGGCATGGTCATTATCGCCGAGGCAGCAGTAGCAGCAGCAGAGGGTATAAACGATCTCCCATGAGTGGAAGTGACCGCTACAAGAGAAAAGGGCGGGGCAGTAGCAGCTAATTCAATTCCTTTGTCTCTAATGCTGCATGCAGGTCCATTGAGATTTCTTGGATATCAGAATAAGGTTCTTGGATGCTTAATAACCTTTTGAGTATGTGCTCGGTATCTTTTTCCAACGAAAGCTCTTCTGTCCAAGGGAGAGCCATTTTATTTTTGGAAGTGTATGTCGTATAAAGTACATATAAGAGTATTTCTCCCAAGTCGTAAAAATCCTGCCTTTTCAGCTGCAAAATGGCTTCTTTTGCGAGATCGGCCGAAACGGCACGTTTAGACAAACCAAAGTCTATCAAAATGGGCTGATTGTCTTTAAGTAAGATATTTGGTATACGTAAATCTTGATGGAAAATATAATGGCTGTGCAGATAAGATACTAATTCGACCAACTCACCAAGAAATAGTAGAGACTCTTTCTCATTGAACGTTATATGATTCAAAAAAATATGGTCTTCCAAATTATCCCCTTCAATGAAATCCATCACAAAATAATAATTTCCGTCATGTGAAAATTTCTCGTGAAATTTAGGCATTTCTTTATGGTTTAACATTCGTAATATGGAGATTTCATTCTCAAACTGTTCAAGCTCTTTTTTGCTGCGGCGTTTACTTGTCCGGAGCTGTTTGATTACGGTATTCACATTCGTTTTTAAATCAATGCAAAGATAGATAATACCGTAGCTACCTGTTCCTATTACAGCCGTTACTTCGTAGCGGTTTTTCAAAACCACGCCTTTTTTTAAAGGTATATCCACAAAAAATTGATAGATCTTTCGAATGGAACGCAACATTGAAACTTCCCTCACCACTTTCATATATTTGAGTGGAAAACTCAAAAGACCATTATGATAACTAAACTGGAAATATGAATGATCATGGATAGTGTACCATTGATTTTTGATATTGCGGTAATGAAAGTCTTTTCTTCGGTAGTGTCCTTTTACACGATATTCAATAAAATGTTGATCAATATATCTATGGAAATAAATTCCCTATCAATGAAAAAAGAACAAATTAAAGATGACTATTGAAAATAAAAAATTTTCGTAATTTCATATTATGAAATTATTGGATTTTTTAAATTTTTAAGTTTAATATAATGAATTCATAATCAAAGAGTAGGAGGTGAAAAGATGGATGGGCGCGAGTTAAGAAATTGCTTTGGTAAATTCCCAACCGGAGTTACGATAGTGAGCTGGTTTGATGGGAAAGTTCAAAATGGCATTACTGTGAATTCATTCACTTCGGTTTCCTTGGATCCCCCGCTTGCTTTAGTGTCAATTCATAAAGAAGCAAAAGCCTGCAATAGCATGAAAGATAGAGCATTTACCATTAACATTTTGTCGGATGAACAAGAATCCATTGCATGGCAATTTGCGGGCAATAAACGGGAAGCACTTGAAATTGACTGGGATAACAAGGGGATTTCACCAAAAATAAAAGGAAGTGTCGCCTGGATGGAATGCAAACCATGGAAAGAATATGATGCGGGTGATCATGTTTTGTTCATAGGTGAAATCCAGGAATTACATTTCGAATATTTGGAAGCG
Source organism: Peribacillus sp. YIM B13481 (assembly GCF_042787985.1). Lineage (NCBI taxonomy): Bacteria > Bacillati > Bacillota > Bacilli > Caryophanales > Bacillaceae > Peribacillus > Peribacillus sp. YIM B13481. Next base: position 35,996 of record NZ_JBHZPE010000026.1, on the reverse strand, counting down.
CTTACTTTTTATCAAGGGAAAATGGGGTCTGCTAAACAACTCGTAAAATAAGGGGGATTCTTATGGGCATTAAAACCGGCGAAGAATATATTAATAGAATTAAATCCAGAAAGCCAGAAGTCTGGCTTGGTGGAAGAGTGGTTGAGGATATTTATAATGAACCAATTTTTAAACAGCCGATACAAGAAATTGCGAAGTTGTATGACATTCAACATGACCCGGAATATCAAGGTGAAATCACCCACATTTGTAAAGAAACCGGAGAACTTGTTAATAATGCTTTTTTATTCCCGAAGACTTCGGATGACCTGCAAAAAAGAAGTAAGTTATTTGAAGTGTATGCCAGGATGACATATGGACTTATGGGGAGAACGCCTGACTTTTTAAATGTTGTAGTCACTTCCATGGCGCATAATTCCTGGTTTCTTGATAAATACAACAAAGACTGGTCTAAGAACATCAAGGATTATTATACCTATATTCGTGACAATGATTTATTCCTTACGCATGCAATCATTAATCCTCAAAATGATCGAAGTAAGGAATCTCATGAGCAAAAAGAAACATATACACACTTGGGGACCGTTGAGGAAAAAGAAGAAGGAATACTTGTCCGAGGTGCAAAAATGTTAGCAACCCTGGCTCCCATTACTGATGAAGTAATTATCTATTCTTTCCCGGGATTCACACCAGGAGATGAGCGTCATGCGGTAGCATTTGCGCTGCCGATCGATACGCCGGGACTGCGCATAATCTGCCGGGAACCAATGCAGGACGGAACACGCTCGATGTTTGACCATCCACTGGCCTCACGCTATGAGGAAATGGATGCCCTGCTTGTATTTAATGATGTATTGGTTCCTTGGAATCGCGTCTTCTTATACAACAATGTAGAGGCGGCAAACCGCTTGTATCCAATGACAGGAATCGCTGAACAGCCTGCACACCAATCAGGTGTCCGTGGATATATTAAACTGGCATTTGCCGTTGAAGTTGCTTGTAAAGTGGCAGACTCTATCGGAGTTGATGGATTCCTGCATGTCCAACGTGATTTGGGTGAACTTGTTCAATCCGTCGAAGTCATCCGTTCACTGCTTCGGGTAGCGGAATATGAGTACACGATTAATGACTACGGTGAGGCCCGGCCAAATCCAGATGCCTTGGAATCGATTCGCGGTTTCCTTCCAGAGATGTATCCCCGTGCCATAGAGGTTATCCAGACAATTGGGGCTGGCGGGCTGTTGATGTCACCGACAGGGGCGGACTTTGATAATCCGGAATTGCGCTGTGATATCGATAAATATTATGGAGGACGAAGCGGAGTTTCAGCGGAAGAACGCGTACGGGTGTTTAAACTTGCCTGGGATTTATGCGGGGAAGCATTCGGGCAGCGCCTCCTTCAATACGAGCGCTATTACACGGGTGATCCAGTTCGGAAAAGAGCCATTTTTTATAATAAATATAAGAAAAACAAAAACTTCACCATGGTAGATGAAGTGCTTAACAAACCGATACAAGTAGCCATCGATGCGATCAACCAGTAATTTTAATAGTTGAATAGGGAGGGGGGGCGTCATGATTTCGTCCGTTGAGAAGGTAATAAAGATACTTGATTTATTCACTAATGAAGAACCCTCACTTGGAAATAAGGAAATTGCTGAAAAATTGAATATGAGTCCAAGCTCATCACATCATCTCGTGAAAACGATGTGTAAGGAAGGGATGCTGATCCAGGGCAAAGATCGAAAATACCGGCTTGGGTGGAAGCTACTTGAGTGGAGCAGTAAAGTCATGTATCAGCAGGATATTCATTATGAAGCAGGACCTATTTTAAGTAATCTTGTCCTGCAATTTAGAGGGAATTCTCATATTGGAATGTTTCACGAAGGCGAAGTCAGGTTTGTGATGAAAATGTCGTCCCCTCATGCTGAGCATATGACCACATATATAGGAGCAAGAAAACCAGCGTATTGTACGAGCAGCGGGAAAATATTACTTGCTTTTAACCCATCCTTTATTCAGCCTACGCTTGCAAAAGGGCTTTTGAAGCACTCAACAAATACGATTACTTGCATTAACCAATTGAATGAAGAATTAAAGGCCATCCGCAAACAGGGATTTGCGATCAGTGATGATGAAAATGATTTTGGGTTATACGGGGTTGCTGCCCCCATTAAATCCTACAATGGTCAAGTTATTGCAGCACTTAACCTTGTCGGAGATCGAAATTATATGATTGGGAGAGAGAAGACGAATATTATTCAATCTGTAATTCGATCGGCACAAATGATTTCAAAACAGGTTGGTTATATGTCGTTAGTGTGAATTTTCGCAAATATTACGAAAATGAAAACGGGAGGTAGTTTATTTATGAAGGGATATGCTCAATCTTTAAAATTACAGGCTAGATCATTAAATGTAATGAAAGCTATTGAAGACAATAAAAATTTATTGAAGCCGCCGGTTAATAACAAAGTACTTTGGGAAGATTCCGAATTCATTGTCATGCTTCTGGGTGGCCCGAATTACAGGCGTGATTTTCATGTTGACCCTTCAGACGAGTTATTTTATCAGATAAAAGGCTCCTGCTATGTAGAATGCATTACCCAAAACGGCGAGCGTGAAGTAGTGGAGGTGAAAGAGGGGGAAATGTTCATGCTGCCAGCTGATGTACCCCATTCCCCTCACAGGGTATCGGATACATACGGCATTGTTATAGAGCGCAAGCGTGCAATAGATGAGCTTGAAGATTTCGTTTGGTTCTGTGGGAAATGTAATCATGAGATGCACAAAGTTACGATCCAATTGACGAATATTGAGGTTCAGGTGAAAGAAGCCATTGAGGCTTTCAACGGAAGTAAGGAACTTCGCACTTGTCATGAATGTGGTCATGTTATGTCAGAAAACGTTGAGGCTTGGAAATGCGAATAGACTTTCATACTCATATTCTGCCATTGGATCTGCCGGACTTAACCGGAAAATTTGGTCAGGGACGCTGGCCGGTGTTAGAGCAGAAATGTTCATGCGGGGCGGATATTATGGTAAGCGGGAAGCTGTTCAGGAAAGTGACTGACCAGGTATGGGACCCGGAAAAACGCATTCAGGATATGGATGCCGAAGGAGTCGATATGCAGGTGCTGTCACCGGTGCCAGTGACATTTTCATACTGGGCGCCAATAGACCAGGCGCTATACATGTCCCAATTCCAGAATGATTTTATTGCTGAGACTGTGAACAGGCATCCTGACAGGTTCATCGGTCTCGGGACTGTTCCGCTTCAGGATTTGAAAGTGGCAATTGGCGAAATGGAACGCTGTAAATTTGAACTTGGTTTGGCGGGGATTGAGATTGGTACAAACGTAAACGGAGAGAATCTAGATTCACCTGTTTTATTAGAATTCTTCCAAATGGCTGAAAAATGGAATGTCCCACTGTTTATACACCCTTGGGAGACAATGGCAAAAGACCGAACGGAACGGCATAACCTTATGTATACAATCGCGATGCCGGGTGAAACCGCACTGGCGGCAGCAAGCATTTTATGGAGTGGCGTCATGGAAAAGTTCCCGGATCTGAAACTATGTTTTGCTCATGGCGGGGGCTCATTCCCATATATTTTACCGCGGATTGATCAGGGATGGGAAGTATGGCCTGATTTAAGAAAAACCTCAATGCCGCCAAGCCATTATGCACAAAAGTTTTATTTCGATTCCCTGAACTATGATATCCGGAATATTCAGTATCTGGTTGAACGTTTTGGTTATAAGAAAGTGCTGATGGGTTCCGACTATCCATTTTTATTAAGAGAAAAGCCTCCAGGTAAAGTAATTGATGACGCTCTAAATCTTTCAGATGAAGTGAAAGCGAATCTTCTTGGGAAAAATGCATTGAGGTTTTTAAATTTGGAATCGTGAGGGGAGAAGCATGGAAAAACAGATTAAAGCACCGGAACAAGTTCTTGAGGAACTTGGAATCATGCTTGATATGCCAAGGGAAGCGGTCGGCAACTACGTCAGCCACGTACGGGTGGGAAATTTGATTTTCACATCCGGACAAGGTGTTGATGATTTTCACGGCAAGCTTGGCAAAGAGCTGACGGAAGAGGAAGGGTATCAGGCAGCGAGGCAGTCAATGATTAATCTTCTGCGGGTGCTGAAGGCTGAGCTTGGCGAACTATCCAGAGTGAAGAAGATAGTCAAAATTCTCGGCATGGTTAATTCAGCCGAAAATTTCACAGGACAGCCTAAAGTTTTGAATGGCGCATCAGACCTGCTTGTTAACGTGTTTGGAGAGAGGGGAAGACATGCTCGGTCAGCGGTGGGAATGGCCCAGCTTCCAAATAATACTGCAATTGAAATTGAAATGATTGTGGAAATACAAGATTGAGACCTTTTGCAATTATCTCAATAAAGAGAGAGGGATGTTTCATGCAAGCAGCAAAAGATAGTATAAATACTGTTAAATCAATAGATTGCCGGCACTTTATTAACGGGGAATTCCTGAATCCAAATCAATCTAAAACTTTTGACAATATCAATCCCGCAACGGAAGAAAAACTTGGATGGGTTGCTGAAGGAGGAAAAGAGGAGGTGAATCAAGCTGTTTCTGCAGCAAGGCATGCGCTTAAAGGTCCTTGGAAATCTTTTACCGATAATGAACGCTCTGCGGTTCTAAGGCGAATCGGCGATCTCATTTTAGAAAAGAAAGAAGAACTGACCATGTTGGAAACCCTCGATACAGGGAAACCGTATAGCCTTGCACTAGAAATGGACATCAAGCGTGCAGCTCACAATTTCCACTTTTTTGCTGATTATATCACTACACTTGGTAATGAATCCTACAATCAGAACAACATTGCCCTTCATTATTCGATTAGACGACCCGTAGGGGTGGTAGGGATGATTAATCCTTGGAACTTACCATTGTTATTGTTGACATGGAAGTTGGCACCATGTCTGGCAGCCGGCAATACTGCGGTTATGAAACCAGCTGAACTGACCCCGATGACAGCGACAAAATTGATGGAAATTTGTAAGGAAGCCGGAGTTCCGGACGGGGTAGTCAACCTTGTGCATGGATATGGTGTAAATTCAGCTGGAGCTGCTCTAAGCGAACATCCTGACGTTGATGCGATAACATTCACTGGGGAAACAAAAACGGGAACAGCGATTATGAAAGCTGCCGCGCCCACGTTGAAAAAAATCTCTTTTGAACTGGGCGGGAAAAATCCGAATATTGTGTTTGCAGACTCGAATCTCGATGAAGTGATCGAAACGACATTGAAATCAAGCTTCATGAACCAAGGTGAAGTTTGTTTATGTGGATCACGTATCTACGTTCAGCAAGGTTTATATGAAGAATTCCTTAAAAAGATGGTTGTGCGTACAGAAAAATTGAAAGTCGGGGATCCGTTTGATTCCGAAACGGAAGTAGGAGCTGTAATAGGAAAAGAACATTATAAAAAAGTGATGAGTTACATTGATCTGGCGAAAGAAGAAGGAGCGAAAATATTAACTGGAGGAAGAAGAGCCGGTCCGTTTGAAAAAGGTTTTTTCATTGAACCGACAATTATTGCCGGAGTTACGCGTGAATCCCGTTGCGTACGGGAAGAAATTTTTGGTCCTGTGGTAACGGTCATGCCTTTCGAAACGGAAGAAGAGGTACTAGTGCACGCTAATGATACTCATTACGGACTGGGGGCAACGATCTGGACCAATGATTTAAGGAGGGCGCATCGTGTCGCTTCTAAAATAGAAGCGGGCATTATTTGGGTGAATACCTGGTATTTACGTGATTTGCGCACACCTTTTGGGGGCATGAAACACAGTGGCATCGGCCGTGAAGGTGGGTCCCATAGTTTCGAATTTTACAGTGAATTGTCTAACGTCACGATTAAATTATAAAGAAGGAGGGAAGCATCATGATCGTTAGTTTAACAGAATGGTCTGCCAGGTTTTTGAAAGCGGAAAAAACAGGAATAGGAATTTCGGCCCCCACCAGTGAAATTCCGGATTTGGATGTGGAGGATGCCTACCAAATTCAGCTTGAAACCATTCGAAGCAAAATCCAGTCCGGTCTGGAAGTATCAGGTAAGAAAATAGGCTTGACTTCAAAGGCTATGCAACAGGTTCTTGGAGTAAATGAACCAGATTACGGACATTTACTTAATGGGATGAAAGTGCAAAATAACGGATATATTCCCAGATGCCGGTTAATTCAACCGAAAGTGGAGGCAGAAGTGGCTTTTATTTTAAAGAAGGATCTGCACGGTCCAAATATTACGGTTGATGATGTAATCGAAGCCACTGATTATGTGGTTGCTTCGATCGAAGTCGTTGATAGCCGTGTGATGGACTGGAAGATTAAACTCCAGGACACTGTGGCGGATAATGCATCATCGGGCTTATATATTCTGGGAGATCGCAAAATTCACTTGAGTGAAATCGACCTCCCTTCCATTCAAATGAGCCTATATAAAAATGGCGAATTCATGAACCAAGGGACAGGTGATGCAGTACTTGGAAATCCAGCAACGTGCGTAGCCTGGCTCGCAAATAAACTAAATGGGTTTAAAGGTTCATTGAATGCGGGCGAAGTAATTTTATCCGGTGCATTATCCGCAGCAATCGAAGCGAAACCAGGTGACCGTTTTTCTGCTGACTTTGGAGATAAACTTGGAAAGGTCTCGGTTAATTTTGAGTGAAAGGAGCCCAGCGGCCTTGAAAAAACTAAAAGTAGGCATTATTGGATCAGGGAATATCGGCACGGACTTAATGATGAAAATTCATCGGTCGGATGTTCTCGAAATGTCGGTAATGATTGGTATCGACAAGGAATCAGAGGGTTTGAAGAAGGCTAGGATGCACGGACATCATGTCATTGAAAATGGCATGGATGGATTTTTGGAAAAGTCTGAACTTGCAGACATTTTATTCGATGCCACATCTGCGAAGGCGCATGTTTTTCACTGCGAAGCCTTGAAAAAGATGAACAAGAAGCTGATAGACTTGACACCTGCCGCGATCGGACCGTTTATCGTTCCTTCCGTGAATTTAAAAGAAAATTTGAATGAAGCGGTTGTTAACATGATTACATGCGGCGGTCAAGCGACAATCCCTATCGTTCATGCAATCAGTCAAGTGGCCCAAGTCGAATATGCCGAAATAATTGCGACAATTTCCAGCAAGAGTGCCGGTCCCGGAACTCGGGCTAATATTGATGAGTTTACCCAAACGACGGCAAGGGCCCTGGAACAGGTGGGTGGAGCAAAAAAAGGAAAAGCTATCATTCTGCTAAATCCGGCCGAACCGCCCCTCATTATGAGGGATACCATTCATTGTCTGCTTCAATCAGATTCCTTTGATGTGGAAGAGATAACAACGTCTGTCAATAAGATGGCGGAAAAGGTATCTGAATATGTTCCAGGTTACCGTCTTAAGACAGAGCCGATATTTGATGGGAAACAAATAACAGTCCTTCTGGAAGTGAAAGGGTTAGGAGATTTTCTTCCCGTATATGCAGGTAATTTGGATATAATGACGGCCTCAGCTGTAAAAGTAGGGGAAGAGATCGCTAAAAGCCAATTCGAACATTATGTTTGAAAAAAGTAATCGGAACTGTAAAGGTGGGGTTCATTTGCGTAAAGATGTATTGGTGACTGAAGTTGCATTGCGGGATGGGAGCCATGTAGTGGCACATCAATATACAATCGATCAAGTAAAGAACATGACTGGGAAACTTAGTGCTGCAGGTGTCCCTTATATTGAAGTGTCGCATGGAGATGGCCTAGGCGGATCATCCTTGCAATATGGATTTTCAAAAGTGAATGATATTGAATTGGTGGAAGCCGCTGTTGAAGCTGCCGGAAAATCGATTATTTCAGTGCTTTTAATTCCTGGTATCGGGACAATTGATCAATTAAGGGAAGCTGCTCACGTTGGGGCGAAAATGGCGCGGATTGCAACCCACGTAACGGAAGCGGATGTCTCAAAGCAACATTTGGAAGCTGCGAAACATCTCGGTATGGAAGCAATCGGGTTTTTAATGATGTCTCACATGGCATCACCGGAAAAACTTCTTGAGCAAGCCAGTTTAATGGAATCTTATGGAGCAGATGCTGTGTATGTTGTTGATTCCGCTGGATCTTTTTTGCCAAATGAAGTCAAGACGCGGATCAGGTTATTAAAATCAAAACTGAATATCGATATCGGTTTTCATGCTCACAATAATTTATCTCTTGCTGTGGCAAATTCCCTTGTGGCAATTGAAGAGGGGGCAAATAGGATCGATGGCAGCATTCGCTGTCTCGGTGCAGGTGCTGGTAATACCCAGACCGAAGTGCTTGTTGCCGTGCTGGATAGGCTGGGTATCCGTACTGATATTGACTTATATAAAATGCTTGATCTTTCGGAGGAAGTTGGAAATACGATCATGCCAAAGCCCCAGGAAATAACAGACTCGAGTTTAATCATGGGTTATAGTGGCGTTTACTCCAGTTTTTTATTGCATGCAAACATAGCGGCGAAAAAGTATGGAGTGGACGCCCGGGATATTTTGATGGAGCTGGGTCGACAAAAAGTGGTTGGTGGTCAGGAAGATACCATAATTGAAGTAGCTGAGCAAATGGCGCTGCAGAAGGAAGGGACTTTAAGATGAAACTAGTTCAACTAGCAAAAAGGGTAGCCGAATCTCAAAAAAATGGCCGTGAAATGGATAAGCTTACATTATCCAATCCTGAACTAACAGTAAATCAAGCATATGAAATTCAGAAGTTGAGCATAAATGAGACGATCACTGGTGATAACAGATTCATCGGGTGGAAGATGGGCTTGACCAGCAAAGCCAAACAACAGCAAGTAGGGGTAGAAGAAGCGATCTATGGCAGGTTGACATCTGCCATGGAACTAACCAAACCAGTATTAAAAGTTGGGGAATTCATTCATCCAAGAGTGGAACCCGAATTTGCTTTTTTATTCAAAGAAGAACTGAAAGGTGCAAATATAACGGCGAAAGATGTCTGGCCGGCTGTAGAATGCGTATTTCTAGCTTTAGAGATTATTGACAGCCGTTATAAAAATTTTTCCTTTACACTTACAGATGTAGTAGCGGATAATGCATCCTCAGCTAAGATTTTGCTTAGCAATCAAGCTTTTTCACCGTATCACACGGACTGGGCTCAAGCAGAAGTTAGGCTTTATCAAAATGGTGAAATACAAAAGAAAGGTCTTGGAGAAGCTGTACTGGATCATCCGATTCATTCGATTGTGGAACTTGTAAAAATGATTAGCCGTGAAGGACTCTCCATCCAGGCTGGAATGATTGTTTTAGTGGGCGGGATTACAGATGCCATTCCCATACAGGCAAACGATGAAGTTATAGCTGATTATGGTGAATTAGGGAAACTGACTTTACATGTTATAACGTGAACTAAGGGCTAAGAGGAGGGAATTAATTGCGTGAAGTAAATGCTTCAGAAGTGGTGGGTAATAGTAAATTTGGCCGTTTTCATTTAATGGTCTTTATGTGGTGTTTGTTCGCAATTACCTTCTTTGATATAGCCATGTATGGAGTAGGTTTGCCTTTGATGATGGAGGAATGGAACTTGACGCCAGTGGAAGCTGGCGGAATAGCAAGTTATTCATTGTTCGGAATGATGGTAGGAGCCCTTATTTTTGCACCCCTGGCGGATAAAATGGGGAGAAAAAGAGTGCTTGCCATTTGCATCTGTATATTCAGTGTTTTTACATTACTTTCAAGTTTTGCCCCAAATCCTGCCTTTTTCTCGATTATGCGATTTATAGCAGCCTTGGGAATGGGAGGATTAATGCCAAACGTTATCTCCTTAATGGCGGAATACTCACCCAAAAAGAACAAGGTGCTCATTGTAACCTCTATGTACTGTGGATATTCCATAGGAAGCATACTGGCTTCTTTAATTGGAATGTATGTGATGGAGCAAATGGGCTGGAGGGTTTTGTATTGGATTGGGGCGCTTCCCTTATTGGCACTTCCTTTTTTCATGAAGCAATTTCCTGAATCCCTTTCCTATTATGCTATTCGAAAACAAGGGGTAAAGCTTGCCGGAATTCTGAACCGCATTGATCCAGAGGGCGACTATAAAGATTTGGACGATTATGAGTTTGCCAAAGTCCAAGAAAAGGCAAAGGGCTTTCCAGTCAAGAAACTCTTTGAAGATAAGCGTACTCTTAGTACATTTGCGTTTTGGGTAGCTGCCTTTAATTGTTTACTTATGGTATACGGACTCAATACATGGTTACCAAAAATCATGCAGCAGTCCGGATACGGCCTTACATCCAGTTTATCTTTCAATCTTATATCGGGGATTGGGCAAATTGGCGGATCGATAATTGGAGGGTACTTAGTTGGGAAAATGGGCCATAGAAGAGTGCTTGTATCCCTCTGTGCCATTGGTACGGTCTGCTTTGTAATATTAGGATTAACCTCAAATGTAGTAGCATTATATATTTTAATCGCTTTTGGAGGTGCCTGTACAGTGGGTACGATGAATTTGGCCAATACGTATATTTCCGAGTATTATCCACGGGAGATAAGGACCACCGGGATAGGTTGGGCCTTGGCGTTACTGGTTGTAAAAGAGAGGTATGGTAGCTATGATAAACCACAGATGGAGGAAAATATAAAACTAAAAGCAACATCGAATGTATAAATAATATTATGCTTTCTTCGGGTAGTAGATTGCCTATATGTCAGGTGACAGACATGCAGACTGTTCCCTGACATATAGGCCATTTTTTAGAAAAAGAATTCACGAGTGAAATCGTCAAATTCACGAGTAAACCGACTGAATTCATGAGTAAACTTTCCGAAATGAATACCCCTTTTGTTATAGTATTTGCTGGGCAATAAATGTGGTAATCTCCTTACAAATATGTGGAGGTTATTTTATGTGATAAAAGGGAAGCAACAAAAAGTAGTCCCGAAAACACAGTTTTTATCGTGTATTTGGAGCTACTTGACGTTTAAATAATTACTTTGCTTATTTTCTTTAGTGCTGCGACATATATTTTAAATTATATTTTTCGAACATCTGAAATTGACGTTTATGATTTTGGTACAACTTTTGGCTTAACCTTAGGATTATCTTTTCTAGACGTAAAGATCACTAAAGAGATAAGAATGTAAAGGGTTGGTGGGAGTCAGAAGTTCTCATTAAAGCACTCTAATTGGATTAACTTCTTATATTCGTTCTGGCCGAGAACAACTTGATTCGGTACATAGAATCCCTTAAGGAATGACGGATTATCCAGATTATGAAAAAAGGTGAACGCGGCTCGCGAATTGATTTAAGCGTAGAACAAAAAGTGCATTAAATTATTATCATGTTCAATACTTGACATAAACGGTATTAATGATGTTAAATAATAAAAAAGACCGATTGTTCTTTTTTTAGAAAAGGAGTTTAGAAAAGATGAATAAAGGTGAACGAACGAAAAAAAATTATTTACAAGCTATTAAATCCAAGGAAACTGCAAACGAACAATTTCAGGCTTTTACTTCTATTTTTATGACTTTGTTCCAAAATGATATATTAGTGGGTGGCTGTCCTTTAATGAATACGGCCATTGAAGCAGATGACTCAAATATTTTGATTGAAGATTCAATTAAGGAGGGTTTTACTGGCTTAATAAATACCATCAAAGCCATTATTGAGCTTGGAAAGAGTCAAAATGAAATTGATAAACAGATTGATTCTGAACAGATGGCAGTGTTCATCCTTTCTTCTATAGGTGCATTGATCCTCAGTAGATTGGTAAGGATTAGCGATTTTTAGACATGGTTATCATGCAGATAAAAGCGATTCTTTTCTAATTCAGTTATTGATTCTTTTTTTGGATAAAAAAAGACCGTTTGGTTTTTTTAGTGAGTTATATTCTATAAGAAAATGAGGACGGGTGAAATACCTGAATCTCCAGTTGCAAAAGTGCTTGGTTTTAAGATTGTAGATGTGTGAAGAAGGCAGAGTTGTTATTGGGGTGGGGTTTTCTGGAAGAATCGAAATCTGAGGGGCATGCTACTTGTGGGTTACTGTGATAAAGCTGCTGCGATGGAATATGCTTTTACAAACTTGCACCGAATGAAATGAGGGGTGCACCAGTAAGATTTCAGACATTGGTTCAGCTGACTGACAATGGTTTACAACTGTTATTAACACCATCCTGAAATAGGCTATTCGTGGGTTGGCCGTATTGCTTAGCAACCAATTGTTCCAGATGGTTAAATTCTAATAGCGCCTGTACTTACTCTTTCATTAAGGTTTGACCACAGAAGGATCGACGGAGCTACAGCGCTGAATGCAATGAATCATATTAAGTGATTATTAAACGACCCAAAACTATTGTTAATGGAGGCGTAAGTAATGGTTGTCGGAAATTTCCCAATTGAAACAGATACTATAGTCATCGGTGCAGGTCCTGGGGGTTATGTAGCAGCAATTCGTGCTGCCCAGCTGGGACAAAAAGTAACAATTGTTGAAAAGGAATATTTGGGCGGTGTATGTTGTAATGTCGGCTGTATTCCTTCAAAGGCATTAATTGCCGCTGGTCACCGCTATGAAACAGCTAAGCATTCGGATGCATTTGGGATTACAGCAAAGAATGTAAAGGTTGATTTTTCAAAAGTACAAGAGTGGAAAGCTAGTGTAGTGAAAAAGTTAACTGGTGGTGTCGAAGGACTATTAAAAGGAAATAAAGTTGAGATTGTACGTGGTGAAGCATTCTTTGTAGGCAGTAATTCATTACGCGTAATGGGCGAAAAAAATGCTCAAACATACACCTTTAAAAATGCAATTATTGCAACAGGATCGCGTTCAATCGAGTTGCCTACATTTAAATATTCAAAACGCGTTCTAAATTCGACTGGTGCCCTCAGCTTAAATGAAATTCCTGAAAAAATCGTTGTTATTGGCGGCGGTGTTATCGGAATTGAACTTGGCGGTGCCTATGCAAACTTTGGTACCCAAGTAACGATTTTAGAGGGTGCAGATGAAATTTTAGGCGTAGGTTTTGAAAAACAAATGTCAGCCGTTGTTACGAAGAGTATGAAGAAAAAAGGTGTAGAATTTTATACCAAAGCAATGGCAAAAGGTGTAGAAGAAACAGAAAATGGCGTCACTGTAACCTTTGAGGTAAAAGGCGAAGAACAGAAAATAGACGCTGATTATGTGTTTGTAATGGTTGGACGCCGCCCGAATACGGATGGAATAGGTCTTGAACAAACAGGCGTAAAAGTGATTGGCCGTGGACTTATTGAAATCGATAAGCAATGCCGCACGAATGTTCCTAATATTTATGCAATCGGGGATGTTGTTCCAGGTCCGCAATTAGCACATAAGGCATTCTATGAAGCAAAAATTGCTGCTGAAGCGATTGCCGGACATCCATCTGAAATTGATTATATAGGCATTCCAGCAGTCGTATTTTCAGACCCTGAGCTTGCAACTGTAGGTTATACTGAACAACAAGCAACAAATGAAGGTATTGAAGTAGTAGCTGCAAAATTCCCATATGCGGGAAATGGACGTGCGTTGTCACTTGACAGCACAGAAGGGTTCGTTAAGCTTGTAACTCGTAAAGAAGATGGACTTATTATCGGAGCGCAAGTTGCCGGAGCAAATGCATCAGATCTCATTTCGGAGTTAGCTTTGGCTGTTGAAACAGGATTGACAGCTGAAGACATCGCTTTGACAATCCATGCCCATCCCACACTTGGAGAAATGACAATGGAAGCTGCCGAAGTTGCACTTGGAACCCCAATTCATATCATTAAATAATTTATGGATTATGTGCCGAACTAATCAATATAAGCAAAAGTAAACTTGCAATCTGTACTCCAGAAAAGCGCCATTTTCTTGAATAACTAAAATATGGTCTCAGTCGTAAAATCACTTTTGAATTGAAGGGGAGTTCAATAAAGAACTCCCAACCATTACTTTTAATGCGTTATACGTATTTTGAGGAATAAGATGCTTTTTGCTTTCATCGGCATGAATAAGTTCTAACAAGTTTGAAATTAATGTTTTTCACCATCATTAATAATTCTTTACTGATCGTTCTTAAATTGATATGCTTAAAGCAAGCTACAATTTTGTTTCCCTTTCCAAATGAGAATGATCATTCTTTAATTCTGAAGAATTGATTGAGGGAGGGGTGATAAAAAATTGTTGCAATCTAAGTACGACAAATGATTCTCAGACCTTTTCAGAAGTAAGAGATAATACGTTCTAAGGTGGGACTACATGGCTAGAAGTAAAGAATTTGATGAAAAAGAAGCATTAAAGAGAGCAATGGAGCTTTTCTGGCAGCAGGGTTATGAAAAAACATCCATGCAAGATTTGGTGAACCATATGGGCGTTCACCGTAGAAGTATCTATGATACATTTGGTGACAAGCATACGTTGTTCATGAAAGCATTGGAACGCTATGACGAGGTAGTAGAAACCCAAATTGACACCCAAGTAAAGCAGCTCGGTTCGGTCAAGAAGGCTATCAGGCGTTTATTTGAGATGGTGATCCACACAAACGAAAAACAACAGATCGGATGCTTGACAGTGAATACAGCAGTTGAATTGTCTTTGCATGACGAAGAAGCAGCAGAAAAGGTTGTGGAGAGTTTTACCAAGACAGAAAGTCTGCTGTATGAGCTATTGTTGCGTGGTCAAAAATCGGGGGAAGTATCCGAACATCATACTGTGGAAAGGCTCTCCCAGTTTATCCATAATTCATTAGTGGGATTACGCGTCTTGGCGAAAACCACCGATGACAAACAAAAACTGGAAAACATTATCGACATAACACTGTCTGTCTTGGATTAAGTTTTCTTTTTTTTGATAATTTAAGAACGGTCATTCTCAAATTATAAGTGTTTCAACGGCACCCACACTTGTCAAAAAGCCAACAAGCCAAGCGTGTGCGTTAACGCTTGCTTATCCAAAGTGAAACATTGTGATGAAATAATAACTAGAAGCAGATAATTTCGCCGCATTAGTAATGAACATGACTGGGAACTATTCGCGTAATCAACAAGTTAATCATTGCGTAAGGCGATGTCTCGCTTCAACAACTACCCGAACGATTAGTTCGAAAGGAGAAAAAATTATGTCAACATTTACTATTCCAAGTACAACAAGATATGTCGAAGCGGAGGGAATTCGGTTTGCCTATAGGAAGTTTGGCAAAGAAACTGGTATTCCACTGGTGTTCTTTATCCACTTCCGAGGAACAATGGAAAACTGGGATCCAGAGCTTATTGGGGCTCTAGCTGAAGATAGACCCATTATTCTTTTCGATAATAGCGGTGTAGGTGAAACCAGTGGCGAAACTCCTTCTACTATAGCTGAAATGGCCAAAGATGCAGCGTCCTTCATTAGAGCCCTTGGTTTACAACAGGTCGATGTGCTTGGCTTCTCAATTGGTGGGTTCGTAGCTCAGGAGTTAGTATTGCAACATCCGAATTTAATTCGCCGTATAGTATTGGCGGGTACCGCTCCACAATCAGGCGTTAATAAATTTCGGCAGGATGTTAATGAGGCTATGCCTAGCGAAGATGCTAATGGCGCCTTCGAAAGATTCATGTTCCTTTTTTATAATCCTACCGAAACTAGTCGCGCGGCTGGAAGTGCTTCACTGAAGCGTATTATTGCCCAGAAAAAATTTGAAAGTTCGCTGCAGGTACGCGACGCACAATTGAAGGCGATAGAACAGTGGGCTGATCGGTTACCTAACCAATCGTATGAATGGTTGCATAAGATTAAGCAACCAGTGCTTGTAACTAACGGTGTTGAGGATATCATGGTTCCTACCGAAAACAGTTACATTCTTGCTCAGCAACTACCTAACGCACAGCTCATCATTTACCAGGACTCCGGGCATGGACACCTGTTCCAATACCCTGAACTGTTTGCCGCACATGTGAAGCTGTTTCTTGATGCATAGTCTCAGGTGAGATCGTCAGTTTTGCCTCTCTGTACAGCGAGGCACCAACTTATTATATCCTGATTCTTACAGTTGGTGATATTTACATTAAAGAATGTGATTTTAAAATGAAGGATTAGAATGGATTAAAATACATTTACCCTAAATTAAAAGATGGTCAAGTCGGTATAATATTTGTTAACAAAGGAAGAGTATAGGTGCTCTTTATATAAAAGAAATTAATTGAGGTGAGAGAAAAAAATGAAAAATAACAATACTATCTTAGCAAATTCTCTACAACTCCCAAATGGAGTAAACATCAAAAATCGATTTTTTAAATCAGCCATGAGTGAAACACTAGCGACAGCTGATAATAATCCTACACAGCCCTTAATTACTTTATACGAAACATGGGCAAATGGCGGTGCGGGGCTTCTGGTGACAGGAAACGTTATGATTGATAGACAAGCCTTAGGGGAACCTGGAAACGTTGTTATTGAAGATGAGCGTGACTTAGACAAACTCAAGAAATGGGCAAAAGCTGGCACGCAAAATGGAACCCACCTTTGGACGCAATTAAATCATCCTGGAAAACAGTCACCTAAGACCATATCAAAGGAACCTGTCGCGCCAAGTGCTGTCCCACTTTCTGGGGATGTTAAGGACTTTTTTAATAAACCGCGCGCCCTTACTACACCGGAAATCAAAGACCTGATTATACGCTTCGGAAATGCAGCTAAAATTTCAAAAAATGCTGGATTTACAGGTGTTCAAATTCATGCAGCCCATGGATACCTAGTTAATCAATTTTTATCGCCATATCATAACCAACGTACAGATGAATGGGGTGGAAGTTTAACGAATCGAATGAGATTTTTAATGGAAATTTATCAGGAAATACGTAATCAAGTAGGCGACAACTTCCCCATTGGTATCAAGCTAAATTCCACTGATTTTCAACGAGGTGGTTTCACGGAAGAGGAATCAATGGAGGTTCTTCAGAGAATATCTGAAGTCGGTATTGATTTAATTGAAATTTCCGGGGGGAATTACGAAAATCCCAAGATGATGGGGGGCGAAGTGAAAGAAAGCACAAAGAAACGGGAAGCTTATTTCTTGGAATATGCTAATAAGGCGAGAAAATTAGTCTCTACACCATTAGTTGTTACAGGAGGGTTTCGTTCTCAAGAAGGTATGACTGAAGCTATAGCCAGTGGGACGATAGATATGGTTGGCTTAGCAAAACCATTTGCACTTGTACCCGATCTACCAAACCAAATCTTTGAGGGGAAATATGAAACGGTAAAGATTAAACCAATTAAGACAGGAATTACAAGTTTAGATAAAAAAGCGTCATCTATGTTAGAGCTAGGTTGGTATGAGCAGCAATTAGCACGAATAGGCAAATCAAAACTTCCTAAACCTAATTATAGTGTTTGGTTGTCCCTACTTCACAATATTTCTAAGAATGGACTTTCAGTGTTTAAAAAAAGAAGAGCATAAGAGTATCTACTTCATGTCAATGAAATCTTTTGAGAAAACTGTTTGCGTTACTATTTTTTCACTTTACTAGAATGTTCGTTCTTTAATGTTGGGCGAGGCGGGCAACTTTTCTTGAGTACGGTCCGACCAGCGGATTCTGCTGTATGGCTAAACACCATCCATAGTCACAATCAGGGGTTAGAAAACGCTGCAAAACGGTTTAAAGTTTTACACTAAAAACAGAGGTGGATTGCAAAATGAGAAAAACTGTACTTATCACTGGAGTGTCGGGTGGGATTGGCCAAGAGTTGGCGGATCGTTTCGCCAAAGATGGACATGATATAGTGCTGGTGGCGCGGAGCGAGGGTAAACTTTTGGAACTAGCGAAGGAATATCGGAATAAATATGGCATCCAAACGACAGTCATCGCCAAGGATGTCGCATCACCCGGCGTACCGGAGGAGATTGTCGCGGAGCTTAAGGAGAAGGGGGTTGTCGTCGACTATCTTGTCAATAATGCCGGCTTCGGTTTGTACGGGACATTCTTGGAAACGAAGTTGGACCAAGAGACGAATATGATTGATGTCAATATCAAGGCTCTGACTGTTATGACGAAGTTGTTCTTGTCAGATATGGTCAAACGGGGCCAAGGGGGCATTATGAATGTTGCTTCGTTGGTGGGTTTTTTCCCGGGACCTATGATGTCGGTTTACTACGCGACGAAGGCGTACGTGCTGTCGTTCACCGAGGCTCTCGAGAACGAGGTGAGCGGCACGGGTGTTACTGTGACGGCACTATGTCCGGGGCTGACGTCAACCGGATTCGTCGATCGTTCGGGTATGGGCGCCTCGAAGCTGTTCCAGAGTGGGGCCATCATGGAGGCCGGGCAGGTGGCTGAGGAAGGGTACCGAGGCTTCTTTCGCGGGAAGACACTCATAATGCCAGGGGCTCGCAACCGGTTCGTGGCGTTCATTCCGCGATTAATGCCGCGCAAGATGGTGACCCGTATGGTCAGATCCATGCAGGACAGAACGGGGGATTGACCTTATGGAGGGCGGCCAGGATTGGCTGTTGATTACGGCCTGACAACCCAGCCAAGGGCTCCCAACTTATCCGAACGATGCTCTCAGCAAAGAACGCAATTACTAATCTGTTGCGGATATATTCTACAACACTATTTCAATTATTTGGAGGTCAATTATGAATTATTCTCAATCTATTCAAAACTTGTTTAAACCATTCGCATTCGGAAATACGACCCTGGCAAATCGTATAGTGATGGCACCGATGACGAGACAATTTTCTCCTGAAGGAGTGCCTGGTCCTGATGTGGCCGCCTATTATCGCCGCAGGGCTGAAAATGGCGTTGGACTTATCGTGACAGAAGGTACGGTGATTAATCATTCGGATTCGTCCAATCAAGCCAATGTACCGCATTTCTATGGCGAAGCTGCATTAAACGGTTGGGCAAACGTCGTGGCTGCTGTACACGAAGTAGGCGGACGGATTATTCCGCAGATTTGGCATATGGGTGCGCGAGGCCATGTTGGCGATTATTCGGAATTGGATATCGCCGCAATCGTTCAAGCCTTTGCGCAGGCAGCATTCGAAGCCAAGCGGCTTGGGTTCGACGGCATTGAGCTTCACGGTGCGCATGGATATTTGATCGACCAATTCTTCTGGGAGAAAACGAACCCGCGTACCGACAGCTATGGCGGCGACATGGTTGCCCGCACCCGCTTCGCGGTCGAAGTCATCGAAGCTTGCCGCCGTGCCGTCGGACCGGAATTCCCGATTGTGCTGCGGTTCTCGCAATGGAAGCAGACGGATTTTACAGCGAAACTGGCAGCAACGCCGGTGCTGCTGGAACGGTTCCTGACGCCACTTTCCGATGCGGGCGTCGATATTTTCCACTGCTCGACCCGCCGTTTCTGGGAGCCTGAGTTCGAAGGCTCCAATCTGAATCTCGCCGGATGGACAAAAAAGCTGACGGGTAAACCGACGATTACGGTTGGATCAGTCGGTCTGGATAACGATTTTACGAGTCACTTTACGGAAGGAAAGAGTGCCAAAAATACCAAGATCGACGGGTTAATCGAAAGGCTTGAACGTGAAGAATTTGATCTGGTAGCCGTGGGTCGGGCATTAATGGTTGATCCTGCTTGGGTAAACAAGATTCGTGACGGCCGAACAGCAGAATTGGTTCCCTTTACATCTGAGTCAGTGAGAACACTTCATTAAGCCTCCGTTTGATTAGTTAACACAAGATACATTCTGGAGTTTATGGATAAAAGTGCTGTACGATTGCCGCACAGCGAAGCATATGGAGATTCATGACAGCGATAAAGTTGTAGGGATTGTAGACGAAAAACTATGAATTCAAATTAAGTAGATCCAATCTATCCAATACTTTGATGTTTAATATTTTGTTATGTCTGTCTTTAAAAAAGGCTCTTTTCGTAAAGATTGTTGTTTTTAAAACGAAACTATTTAAGGTTGATTGGAGCAGAAGTGCGAGACTCCTGCGGGAGCAGCAGGACACGTGAGACCCCACAGGCGTTTACGCCGAGGAGGCTCACCGCCCGCCCCGCGGAAAGCGAGCATCTGGAGGGGAAATCAACCACAACTCACTACCTGGTAAATAGCAACAAAGTATGTGAAAACAGCCTTAAAAAAAGAGGATAAGAGTATCTTATTATTCCATAGAGAATGGGGGGGCTGCGGCATCCTCTTTTCTTCATCCTTAACGTATTAGAAGATTGAAAGACTAGTAATCCAAAAGATTAATAATGAACATCTTTGATTGAAAACTTTTCTAATACGTTTGACAATTGGATTTATCGTGTTAATATAAAGGCAAATGAAATATATATACAATTTGTACCACTAGGGGTGCTTTATAGGTAAAACTGATTTTACCTGAGAAGCTGAGATTAAAGTATGACTTTAAGACCCTTAGAACCTGATCTGGTTTATACCAGCGTAGGGAAGTGGGGTCTGGGACAATACGTTTCTGTATTTTTTCAAGTACAACCACTTTCTTTACGTTAAAGAAAGTGGTTTTTTATTTGCAAAAAAAAGGGGTTATAAAAGGCTTTTATCCGTATCATTCATAAAAAAATAGAATTTGGAGGTAATGGACATGAAGTTTTCAGAGGAAATCCGCCAGGAAGTTGATCATATTTGGGAAGCTAGCTTTAATCACCCGTTTGTTGCAGGAATAGGAGATGGCACATTGCCAATAGAGTGTTTTCGTTTTTATGTCAAGCAGGATGCCTATTATTTATCTCATTTTGCTAGAGTTCAAGCTTTAGGAGCAGTCAAGGCTACAGATTTACATACAACAAGCAGGCTTGCCGGCCACGCACAGGGAACATATGAAGCGGAGTTGAAGCTTCATGAAAATTTTTCTGAGAGATTAGGCATCACCAAAGAAGAACGGGAAAATTTCAAACCTGCCCCGACTGCCTATGCTTACACTTCCCATATGTATCGTGCGGCATATTCTGGACATTTAGGTGACGTTATTGCGGCTATCTTGCCATGTTATTGGCTGTATTATGAAATAGGTGAAAAGCTGCAAGAGTGTAAACCGGAAGAGCCGATTTATCAAGAATGGATAGCGGCTTACGGCGGAGAGTGGTTCCGCTCTTTGGTAGAAGAACAAATTGCGAGGCTTGATGAGATTGCTGAAAAGGTAACAGATGAAGATAAGGAAAGAATGAAGGAGCATTTTATCCTTAGCAGCCAATATGAGTACTCATTTTGGGAAATGGCTTATCGTTTAGAGACATGGCCTGTGCATAAGGAAACACTAGAAGTATAAAGGAGATTGAAATATGAAAAAAGGATTGAAATTAACGGATATATTAGTCACGATCGTGATTGCCGTAGCATTTGGAATCGTTTATATCCTTTGGGGTTCGATTTATTATTCCGTTAAACCATTAGGATTACATCTAGATCAACTTATTTATGGAATGTGGTTTATAGCTGGCCCCGTCGCCTTTTTGATTTTACGGAAACCGGGTGTGGCACTTCTGGCAGAGATAGCTGCAGCTTCAGGTGAATTCTTTCTAGGTTCACCATGGGGGCTGTCCGTACTCTTATATGGGGTGGTCCAAGGTTTGTTCGCTGAACTGGTATTCATGGCGTTCAAATATAAAAAATTCAATATGCCGGTGGCCGTTTTAGCTGCGATAGCTTCCTGCCTTGCATCAGTATTAATGGATTTTGCCTACGGGGAAATAGGTGCTCTCACTCTTTGGAATTTATCGTTATTCATGATAGCGAGGTTTGTGGGTTCCATATTCTTTGCAGGTGTAACTGCTTTTTATCTAGTTAAAGTCCTGGAAGCAACAGGAGTAACTAATCTAGTTCGTCCCGTTTCAAGTAAAGATTATGCAGAACTGGACCAAAAGTAGAGGTTGATGGCCATGAAACCAATCGTTTCTGTTGAGAAGTTAAGAATGAAATTTCCAGGTGATGGGTCTTTGATTTTCAAGGACCTATCAGTCTCGATTGATAAAGGTGAAAAAGTTCTATTGTTGGGACCATCAGGATGTGGTAAGTCGACTCTTTTGCAAGTGTTAAGCGGATTGATTCCGAATTCCATCGAAGTCCCGATGAAAGCGGAGAAATTGAAATGCGCTTCTTCATGGGGATATGTTTTTCAAGACCCTGATAGTCAGTTTTGCATGCCATTTGCTGATGAGGAAATTGCCTTCGTCCTTGAGAACCTTTCCGTCCCTAAAGAAGAAATGAATGAGAAAATCCAAAATCATATTCGTAAAGTAGGATTGAACCTAGGCCATACAAGTATAGAAACATTATCAGGCGGGATGAAACAGCGTCTGGCAATCGCTTCAGTATTGGCCCTTGAACCGGAAGTGATATTTTTAGATGAACCAACCGCCATGCTTGATCCGGAAGGAACTAAAGAAATCTGGGGTTTGTTGAAGGAAGTCGGTCGAGACAAAACGGTAATTATCGTCGAGCATAAAATCGACCATGTTTTAGAATTCATCGAACGAATCGTGCTTTTTAACGGTGAAGGTGAAATCATGGCTGATGGTCCAAGAGATACCATTCTTTCACTATATAAAAAGGAAATGAAAGAACATGGAATTTGGTTCCCTGGTGTTTGGGATGAATATATACAAGAGAATGCCCCCATTCGGGAACAACAATTTGCAGACGGTTCACCCTTAGTGCATGTGCAGGGCTTTAGCGGTTTTCGGAATAAAGAGGAAAAAATCAAGGTTGAAGAATTGATGGTCCATTCAGGGGAATGGATTGTAATCAGGGGAGAAAATGGCGCGGGGAAGAGTACTCTTTTGCATGCACTGATGCAGTTCATAAAAACGAATGGTACGTATGAATTAATGGGAGCCCCTATTAAAAGGGTGAAAAATCTAACCGATCATATGACGTTTGTCTTTCAAAATCCTGAGTTTCAGTTCATTGCAAATTCTGTATATGAAGAGATTGCTTATTCATTGCGAATTGGAAAAAGGCCACACCAAGAAATAATGGAGAGAGTTCAATCATTGCTTGAAGTGTTCCGCCTAGAGGCCCATCGGGATAAACATCCATTTCAATTATCAATGGGTCAAAAGCGTCGCTTAAGCGTAGCTGCCTCTATCGTCATAGACAAAAAAATCATTCTCTTGGATGAGCCTACCTTTGGCCAAGATTCGAAAAATACCTTTGCATTACTGGAATGGTTTGAGGAATATCGAAGGCGCGGAACAACAGTGATCATGGTAACTCATGACGATCATATTTCAAGAAACTTTGCAACCAGGATCTGGACGGTTAAAGACGGAAATGTAATAAGTGATGAAAAGGTCAACACGCAATCCGGATTTATGGAGACCAAAGTTTTATCATTTTAAAAGGAGTGTCATGTAGATGAATGTTTCAAGTGCAGAAACATGGCTCCATAAGGTTAATCCAAGCCTTAAACTATGCGCATTGCTTGTTTTATGCATTGTGGCATTATTCATTCATGATCTGAATTATATGATGAATGTGACCATTGGTGTTTTATTCTTATTTTTGTGTTTTACGGGGCATTCGATGAAACGCATCTTACTTTTGTCAATCCCTTTTTGTTTCATTTTTATATCCACTTCTCTAGCAATGATTTTATTCGGTAAAGGTGAGACACTTTGGTTTAAGTGGGGTCTTATATCGATTACGGAAGAAAGTTTCATGAGGGGATTACTGGTAGGCTTTCGAGCTTTGCTTTTTGCGGCACTTGGTTTAACTTTTTCCTTGACGACGAGACCTGTGAACTTGTTTTATTCCTTAATGCAGCAAGTTAAGCTTAAACCGAAATATGCTTATAGTTTCATGGCAGCTTTAAGGCTCATCCCCATCATGATGGAAGAGTTACAAACGATACGAAACGCGATGAAGGTACGCGGTTTCGAAAGGGGAAAAGGGATCAGATCGGTATATTATAAAATGAAAGCCTATTCCATCCCATTGTTATCCGGAAGCATCAGACGTGCTCACAGAATCGCGGTTGCGATGGAGGCGAAGCGATTTACAGACACTCGGGATCGAACATACTATTATGAATTTGGGTTTTCAATAAAAGACCATGGATTCATTCTGTATTTTATCATCCTGCTGTTGGCAGGGTTTTATCTATCGGTTCATTTCCCGTTACTTCCTATTTGATTTTATGAGATTGCAAGTTTACTAGTTAGGGGTTCTAAGTATGAATGCACAAGAATTGCATATTATTTCTACTGGAAAACAGCCAATTGAAAAGTTCGTAGAAATCGCTTCAAACATTCAAGAACATGTTGATTTCTTCTATCTAAGGGAAAAAAATATGAATGCATCAGAACTCTATCGAGCAGTGACCCTGTTACATAATAATAAGATTCCGCTGTCTAAGATCATCATTAATGACAGGGTGGATGTAGCCTGGGCGCGCAACGTATTTGGTGTGCAATTGGCTTTTCATAGTTTAGATGCAGGAGTCGTAAAAAGAGCATTTCCTGGGATGAGTGTTGGCTGTTCGATCCATTCCATGGATGAAGCAAAAGCCGCTTTCCGCTATGGGGCCAATTACGCGATCTATGGTCATGTTTTTGAAACGGATTCAAAACGCGGCCTTCCTCCTAAGGGAGTTGAGGAGCTTCATGCAATCACAAAAAATGTCAATCTTCCGATTATTGCAATAGGCGGAATAACACCCTCCAATTGCCAAATTGTAAGGGATGCTGGGGCACAAGGAATTGCAGTCATGTCAGGTGTGCTTGAAGCGGAAAATCCGGTTAGAGCCGTTAAAGAATATTCGAAGTCTTTAGGAAAGGAGACATAAGATGAATTCCATATATGATGCAATCATTGTTGGGGGAGGAGTAATTGGTGGATCCATTGCTTTTCAATTAGCCAAACGAGGTAAAAAGGTCCTTTTATTGGAAAAAGATAGACTTGCCAGTAAAGCTTCAAGTGCTGCAGCCGGGATGTTAGGAGCACAGGCTGAGCTGGATGCAGATAACCCGCTCTTTACATTGGCAAGCCGAAGCAGGGGGATGTTTCCTGCACTGTCGAAAGAATTGAAAGACATAAGTGGAATAGACATCGAATTAGTGAATAAGGGTATGTTTAAGGTGGCGCTTACGGATAACCAGGTTGCAGAGTTGAAGAAAATGATCAAAGTCCAGCAAGATGCGGGACTTGAGGCGGAATGGTTATCTACTGCCGAAATGAGGAAAACGGAACCGCTTCTATCGGATGAGATTAAGGGAGGCATGTTCATTCCGGGGGATGGACAAGTTTCAGCAACAAGGCTGTCGCTCGCTTTTAATAAATCTGCAGCTGCCCTTGGTGTGGATATAAAGGAATTTGTCCATGTTTTTGATTTACGTACGGAAAATGGATATGTAAAAGGAGTGTCCACTAATATAGGCGAATTTTCAAGTGAAAATGTAATTGTGGCAAGTGGGGCGTGGAGTGCTTTCCTCCTTGAAAAGTCAGGAATAAACCTCGATACCTATCCGATAAAGGGGGAGTGCTTCTCCGTCCTGACTGATCGTCCATTGCTTGAAAAAACGATCTTTTCACACGGCTGCTATCTTGTACCCAAAGTTGGCGGGAGAATCATTGTCGGGGCAACGGTAAAAGCGAACACTTTCGATCAAAAGGTAAGTATGGAAGGGATCTCAACGTTAATAGAAAAGGCAACGCAATTGCTTCCGGCAATTAAAGAAACCGAGTGGGAAAAGACATGGGCAGGTATACGCCCCCAAACAGGGGACGGCCTTCCGTACTTTGGTGAACATCCAGCATACAAAGGACTTTTCATTGCAACGGGTCACTTCAGGAATGGTATCCTGCTTTCTCCAATTACAGGTGTACTTATTGCGGATATTGTGGAAGGGAAGACAAACCCTGAATGGTCCGCTTTTCGATTGGAGCGTTCGATACAGACCCAATTTTCATAATGGAGGTGAATGAATTGGAATTGATTATTAACGGGGAAAAAATACGTATTCCTGCTGATGAGTCAACAGTTACAGGACTTTTGCAACACTTTAATTTACATCAAAAAGTAGTGATCGTTGAATTGAATGATGAAATATTAGCAAAAGAAAATCAAAGTGAAACACTTTTGTCAAATGGGGACAAGGTCGAGATTGTACATTTTGTAGGAGGCGGATGATATGTTAAAGATTGGTTCTTATGAATTTTCTTCTAGGTTATTATTAGGTACTGGGAAATATCCAAACTTCGATGTTCAAAAGCAATCAGTGGAGGTTTCGGAGACGGAAATATTAACATTTGCAGTTCGGAGAATGAATATTTTCGAAGCCAGTCAACCAAATTTTTTAGAAAAGCTTGATTTGAAAAAATATACACTCCTTCCCAATACAGCAGGAGCCAAGACGGCAAAAGAAGCAGTGCGCATTGCCCAACTTGCTAAGGCTTCTGGTTTATGTGACATGATTAAGGTGGAAGTCATCGGCTGTCAAAAAACACTTCTGCCTGATCCGATTGAAACCTTAAAAGCTGCTGAAGAATTAGTGAAACTGGGATTCACTGTATTACCCTATACTTCGGATGATGTTTTGCTTGCAAAACGCTTGGAAGAAGTGGGCTGTCATGCAATAATGCCTGGTGCTTCACCGATTGGCTCAGGTCAAGGAATTATAAACCCACTGAACTTGCGATTCATCATGGAACAATCAAAGGTTCCTGTAATTGTTGATGCAGGGATTGGAACACCCTCCGATGCGGCAATTGCCATGGAATTAGGTGCGGATGGCGTGTTGCTTAACACTGCAGTTTCCGGAGCAAAAAACCCAATCAAAATGGCGAAAGCAATGAAACTTGCCATTGAGGCAGGTCGCATGGGTTATGAAGCGGGCAGAATAGAAAAAAATGAGTACGCCATTGCAAGCAGTCCAGTTGAAGGAATGAGCATTGGATGACTGAACGTTATTCACGACAAGAAATTTTTGGCCCTATAGGGAATGAAGGACAATTGAAAATTCGCAATAAACACGTTTTGGTGATTGGAGCGGGTGCTCTCGGTACGGGAAGTGCAGAAGGCCTTGTACGAGCAGGAATTGGGAAACTGACCATTGTTGACAGAGATTATGTAGAGTGGAGCAACCTGCAAAGACAACAGCTTTATTGTGAAGAAGATGCTGAAAAAAGAATACCGAAAGCTGTGGCAGCGAAGAATCGTTTGAATGCGTTAAATTCAGATGTTATCGTAAAATCGCATGTTGCGGATGTTTCGGTGGATGAATTGGCAAAGCTCGTTGAAGGCGTGGATTTAATATTGGACGCCACTGATAATTTCGATACCAGGATGCTAATTAATGATAGCGCACAAAAATATAAAATACCCTGGATTTACGGGGCCTGTGTAGGGAGTTATGGGATAAGTTACACGGTGATCCCAGAGGTGACCCCATGCTTGAATTGTTTGCTGGAAACGGTTCCGATTGGAGGAATGACCTGTGATACGGCGGGAATCATTAGTCCTGCTGTTCAAACGGTCGTTGCCCACCAAATGACGGAAGCCTTAAAAATCCTTGTAGAAGATTATGCATCACTTAGAAACAAGATCGTTTCGTTCGATCTTTGGAAAAATGAGCATTCGTCCATAGATGTAGCGAAATTAAAAAAAGACAGTTGTTTGTCTTGTGGGACAAATCGTACTTATCCGCATCTATCCTATTCAAATCGTATAAAGACTGCCGTATTATGCGGGAGGGATTCTGTCCAGATTCGGCCGGCGATGAAACTTGAAAGAGACTTAGCGGAACTTGAAAAAAATCTGTTACCACAAGGTGGCAAAATCATTAGAAATCCCTATTTACTTTCATTTTCAATCGGAACCCATCGGATGGTTGTTTTTAAAGATGGACGTGCCTTGATCCATGGAACAAAAGAAATCTCAGAAGCCAAAACTTTATATCATCGTTATTTTGGCTGAATAACTGTAATGAACGGATCTGAAATCCAAGGTAAAGTGTTTTAAAGAGGTACCGATAATTTCTGCATTATAATAGGAAGTTATCGAACATTCTTCTTGCGACTTGATTGCTGCGTAAACATCAAACGAAAGCGGTGTCTGCCCTAAGGGCGGCACCGCTTCGTTATGGAAACGTTTATAAAAGCTGCCTACATATCATGACTGCTATTATGCTTCTGACGGGAGTGCTGTCTATTTTTTACCTTATGAGAACCGCTTAACGGTGCAGGTTGACCTGTGTTATTTCCTTTAGGTGCGTTATTTTTACCATCATTTTTGTTCATGTGCGATCCCTCCTACTTCTTAAGATAATCAGTCCGTGAAATTTTATTCACATACATATATTTGCAAACCTCGTACATGCTATGGATGGACACTAATTAAGGAGCTGAACCAAATGCAGGATAAACAAGATAAGCGAAGGACATTCCAGGAAGCCCAGCAAAGCTATCAACAAGTATTTGATGTATATTCATCCATCGAGAAGAACGCACCGAATTACGGAACGGAATTGAAACATGTGAAGCAGGAAGTGAACGAGGCCTATCAGCAAATTCAATCTGCTTTAGTCACCGCTTCCGAGCATCAGAGAGAACAATTGAAACAATTCGAGCAGGATATTCAGGCAATCGTCAATGAGGTCAATTCAGAGGACTATTGAGTGACTGGTTCTATCCGGCGTTTCCTGTTTTTAGAATGGAATAGGCTTCTTGAAAAATGCAGTATATCTGCCATTTCAAAAAGCCTATCTTATTTAAAGCCTAGAAATGAGGGAAATCATTGGTTTTTCTTTCTTTTTTTATTATTTTGCCTTTGCATTTCCGATAATGGCGGTTCATTTCCCAGTTCATCATTATACCCAGCTCCATTACCTTGCGCTTTTGCAGCATTCATACCTGGTATAACATGATTTGCCTTTTGTTTTGTCATTTCGACACCTCCACCCATAGAATGCGATAATGTTGAATGATTATGTATGAATGACCAATATGTTTTACTGGAATAATTTATCAGGCCAAAATAGGGGTATTTTCGATAAATTGCATATCAGTAAGGCTTCCTAAATGCACTTTAATATGTGGAGAATTTTTTTCTATAAGAGAAACTTATCAAAAACAATAACTTTCTTGTTATTTACTTATACTCATTTCTATATTAGTATTAGGTTGAAGGAAGAGTTAGGGTGGGAGAAGAGAGAAGAAATTCGACAAACTAACTTTTTTTACTTATATTTATAGTAGACATGGTTTCAGAGAACCAGGTTTTACTTTTATGTGCAGAATAAGTTCTGACAGTTTAATTGGGGGTAATATTCATGACGAAAAATGACGTATACCAAGCGCGTAAATCCTTTGAAATTGAAGGGGAACGCTACAACTACTACAGCCTAGACGCTATTGAAAAAGCAGGGGACGGCCAAGTATCACGCCTTCCATATTCCATTAAAGTCCTACTTGAAGCAGTACTTCGCCAAGTAGACGGAAGAGTAATCACAAAAGAACACGTTGCGAACCTTGCTAAGTGGGGAACAAGTGAGCAACAAGATATAGATGTTCCGTTCAAGCCTTCACGTGTTATCCTACAAGATTTCACTGGTGTTCCAGTTGTTGTAGATTTAGCATCTCTACGTAATGCATTCGCTGCACTTGGTGGAGATCCTGATAAAATCAACCCGGAAATTCCAGTTGACCTTGTAATCGACCACTCTGTACAAGTTGATAAAGCAGGTACAATTGATTCTCTTGATGCTAATATGGATCTTGAATTCGAACGTAATGCAGAACGTTACCAGTTCCTAAGCTGGGCTCAAAAATCATTCAACAACTACCGTGCGGTTCCACCAGCAACTGGTATCGTTCACCAAGTTAACCTTGAGTACCTTGCGAACGTAGTACATGCGGTTGAATCTCCAAACGGCGACTTTGAAGTATTCCCTGACTCTGTATTCGGTACAGATTCACATACTACTATGATCAACGGTATTGGTGTTCTTGGTTGGGGCGTCGGCGGTATTGAAGCAGAAGCAGGTATGCTTGGACAGCCTTCATACTTCCCAGTACCAAAAGTGGTTGGTGTGAAACTAACTGGTCAACTTCCTAAAGGAACAACAGCTACTGACCTTGCATTGAAAGTAACTCAAGTTCTTCGTGCACACGGCGTAGTTGGTAAATTTGTTGAGTTCTACGGCCCTGGAGTAGGATATCTTCCACTTGCTGACCGTGCAACAATTGCTAACATGGCTCCTGAATACGGTGCTACAGTCGGTTTCTTCCCAGTTGATGCAGAAGCTATCGATTACATGCGCTTAACAGGCCGTGATGAAAAACAAATTAAAGTTGTTGAATCTTACTGCAAAGAAAATGGATTGTTCTATTCTCCTGAAAACGAAGATCCAGCTTACAATGATGTTGTGGAAATCGACCTTTCAGCAATTGAACCAAACCTTTCAGGCCCTAAACGCCCACAAGATTTGATTCCACTTTCTCAAATGAAACAATCTTTCCATGATGCTATCAATGCACCTATGGGTAACCAAGGTTTCGGCATGGACAATTCTGAATTGGATAAAGAAGTAACTGTTAAATTTGCCGATGGTAAAGAAGCGGTAATGAAAACAGGTGCGATTGCAATTGCTGCAATCACAAGCTGTACGAACACTTCTAACCCATACGTAATGCTTGGAGCAGGTCTTATTGCTAAAAAAGCAGTTGAAAAAGGATTGACTGTTCCGGATTATGTAAAAACATCATTGGCACCAGGTTCTAAAGTTGTTACTGGTTACCTTCGTGATGCAGGTCTTCAACCATACCTTGATCAATTAGGGTTCAACGTAGTTGGTTACGGCTGTACAACATGTATCGGTAACTCAGGTCCATTAGCGGACGAAATCGAAGCAGCAGTTGCTGAAGCAGATCTTCTAGTAACTTCAGTACTTTCTGGTAACCGTAACTTTGAAGGTCGTATTCATCCACTAGTGAAAGCAAACTACCTTGCTTCACCTACTTTAGTTGTGGCATATGCTCTTGCTGGAACTGTGGACTTTGATCTAAACAATGATTCACTTGGTAAAGATAAAGATGGCAACGATGTATATCTTGCTGATATCTGGCCATCACAAGAAGAAGTTAACGCTGCTGTTAAAGCAACAGTTACACCGGAATTATTCCGTAAAGAATACGAAACAGTATTCAACGATAACAAACGTTGGAATGAAATCCAAACAAGCAACGAAGCAATTTACGCTTTCGATTCTAAATCAACATACATTCAAAATCCTCCATTCTTTGAAGGATTATCACCAGAACCAGGTTCAGTTAACCCACTTTCTGGCTTGCGCGTAGTTGGTAAATTCGGTGACTCAGTAACAACTGACCACATTTCTCCTGCAGGTGCAATCGGTAAAGATACACCAGCTGGTATCTACCTTCGCGAAAATGGTGTGAAACCACGTGACTTTAACTCTTACGGTTCTCGTCGTGGTAACCATGAAGCAATGATGCGTGGAACATTCGCAAACATTCGTATCCGTAACCAAGTTGCTCCAGGTACAGAAGGTGGTTACACTACTTACTGGCCAACAGGCGATGTAATGGCTATCTATGATGCTTGTATGAAATACAAAGCTGATGGAACAGGTCTTGCTGTCATTGCTGGTAAAGACTACGGTATGGGAAGCTCTCGTGACTGGGCTGCAAAAGGTACTAACCTTCTTGGCATTAAAACAGTTATCGCTGAAAGCTTCGAGCGTATTCACCGTTCTAACCTTGCGTTAATGGGTGTTCTTCCTCTTCAATTCAAAGAAGGCGAAAACGCTGAAACACTAGGATTAACTGGAAAAGAAGCGATTGCTGTTAAAATCGACGAAACAGTTAAACCACGTGATATCGTAACAGTTACAGCTACTGATGAAGCTGGAAACGTAAAAGAATTTGATGTACTTGTTCGTTTCGACTCTGAAATCGAAATCGACTACTACCGTCACGGTGGTATCCTTCAAATGGTATTACGTAATAAATTAAAAGGCTAATTTAAGCTTTTGAGGAGCGGCAAACCTACATGTGTAGGTTTGCCGCTTTTTTTGTGTCAAGTTTATGAAACAGAGGGAAATCACGATAAGATTTTAGGAAATTCACTTTTCCGAATGTCCTTTTATTGATAAGATGAACAGGGAAGTTGTTCTATTTCTGGAAATGGACTAATATTTTTATTGTAATGGGACTAGGGGGACGAGTATGATTAAAAAAATTATTGCCTTGGTGGTCTTACTGTCACTTATTACGATAGCAATCGTGCAGGCGATGGATAATGAACCGAAGGGAAAAGACGAAAAAGATTCATTGGGCGGATTGAAAATTGGAGCTAAAGCACCGGATTTCACCCTGAAAACTTTGGATGGGAAACAGGTTGAATTATCGGATTATAAGGGAAAAAAGGTAATGCTGAATTTTTGGGCAACGTGGTGTCCGCCTTGTAAAAAGGAAATGCCGGATATGGAGAAATATACACAACAGGCTGGTGATGATGTCGTCGTTCTAGCTGTCAATATTGACCCGGAAAATGATGTGAAGTCCTTTGTAAATAATAATGGAATTACTTTTACCATACCTTTGGACAGTCAAAGTGCAAAAAATCCAGTGAATGATCTTTATAATATTTCTTTTATTCCAACAACGTACTTCATCGACAAAAAAGGCATTATCAGGAATAAGGTAATATCACCCATGCAACTTACAGATATGGAACGAAACATTAATAGCATGCAGTAGCGGAACCTTTATATGGTTCCGTTTATTTGTTAACAAATTTGTCAAAAGTTAATCGAAAAATCAAAAAAATTAAAAAAATATAGTTAATGTTTATGAAAAAAGGGTTAAAGTATAGAGAGTAGAGAAGATTTTTATCAGATTAAAAATCTGATAATTATGACAATTGATGGAGTGAAGACCATATAGTCATAATTTTACGTTAATTAGGCAATACTGAATAGTATATTAAAAATAAGTAGGTGAAAATCATGAAAAAAAGAAAAAGGACATTTGAAGAATTAATTAAAGAAAACAAAAAGGAATTATTGATGGACGTTAAACAAATGGAAAGACTTGAGGAACGTCTGGAAAAAAAACATATGCAAAAGGCTGAATAGATTTTGCAAAAGATTCCTTAAAAGAGCCAATGCCATGAAGGTCCCTTCAAAGTGCTGGCTTTTTTTTCATGGCTTTTTCAAAAACTGGCATTCATGAATTTCCGCTTTTTTATCCATGATAAGAGGAGGAGGCGATAGAATGGGTAATCCAAAAAAAGATTCCAAACACTTTAGACCGAGCCATCAAGGGACACAACCGATAGCAGCGGGTGGGAATAACGGTAAGAAAATGCAGGACAAATCCGGCAAACATGCTCAGGTCATTCAAACTAAAGGCGAGTAACCAGGGGATAGTAATCGTAATAATATTATGTAAACAAATAACGTGAGGTGAAATTAATGGGCTCATATAAACACAATCAGGATAACCGATTGGATAATGTTGAAAAAATTCAGGATGCAATTCAAAATACAGAAGAAAACATAAACGCTGCAAATGAAACGTTATCATTCTCTTCAGAGGTGGAAAAAATGTCAATTAAGGCCAAAAATGACCGAAGAAGAAAGAGCATCGAGGGAATGAAGGAAGAAATGCAAGATGAACAAGAAGCACGGGAAAGCGGTTATAATAACGATAATATTTAACAAATAGGTAATGGGGAGAAAGAGGTGCGTAATCTTTCTCCCCTTCTTTATATAGTGAAGCAGACAGTTGAGACAGCTTAAATGAAATTTGAACAGTTGTTATGTTAAAATGTTTATTGCAATAGAAATGAAAGTGAGGAAACAAAATGTTCATAGCTGAAAACGAAATTGAAGTGCGGTATGCAGAGACGGATCAAATGGGTGTCGTTTACCATGCGAATTATTTTATATGGATGGAACTAGGCAGGACAAAATTGATAAATGATTTAGGGTTTTATTATGCTGATATGGAAGCGGATGGCATCCTCTCACCTGTTATGGATATTCAGGCTTCGTATAAAACCCCTGTTAGATATGGTGATAAGGTAAAGGTTAAAACCTGGATTGAAAAATATGACGGCTTACGGGTCATTTATGGATATGAGATCGTAAATGAGAAAAATGAAGTGGCGGCTACAGGTCATTCTTCTCACGTTTGCGTTAAAAAGGAGACCTTCCGCCCGATATCCATTAAACGGATGTTTCCTGATTGGCATGAGGCCTATGAGAAAAATAAAAAGCAGGATGAATTGGTTTAATGACAATCATTGAGGTGATTAAGAAATGGCTTTTGGGATTAAACGGGCAGACGTAGTAACCTGGAAGCAGAAAATCGATCAAGGTCAAATAGCTTTTTTAACTCATTATTGGCTAGACGACCGATTTCCTGGTTGCAAGACGGTTACAAAAGTGGGATGCAAAGATTTACGGCGTTTATCGGAGTGGGGTAAGAAATACGGGCTTAAAAAAGAGTGGATTCATCACAGGAAGGATGGCTACTCGCATTTCGATCTTTTAGGGGACAAGCAAAAGGAAATTCTTAGGTCGGAAAATATTAAAGAGCATCTGCTCGATTGAAGCAAGAAAAAACAGCAGTTTACACCGCTGCTTTATTGTCAAGCACTCTTTTCATAGTGAAATTCAGGTTCAGTCAGTTTTTCATTAAAAGTAATAAGTAAATCGTGACCATCAAAGTACCATAAATCTTTTTCTTCTACATAAAAATTAATCTCATTCATAGTTGTTACGGCTGCTGCAGTTTCAGGTTCTTCATTCATGATACCTAATGAAAAGCCGCTTTGGACGGAACTATGCCCGCCATATCTTACATAAAAGCGCAAATGAGAGCCTTCTTGAAGCCCCAGCTCATCAATATACCACTTAGCTGCTTGATCGGAAATGGTCAGTTTCATACTAATTCTCCTTCCTAGAGGTTCGTTATTTAAGTATAAATTAATTATGAAGTAGATGCGAATAATGTGGATTTAAGAAAGGAAACGACTATCGCCAAAAGAATCCGAATAGGCATAAATTCAATGGTATAGGCGGGAAAATAGAACAAGGTGAAACCATTGATGAATCGATGGAACGCGAAATTCTAGAAGAAACTGGATTGAAGGTAAAGGGTATGGCCTTTCGAGGGGTTGTGACATTTAATCAAACGGGTGGAATGTATGTTTACAGAGCTGAAGAGGCAGGAGGCGGGCTTTCCTGCCTGTGATGAAGGGGAACTTGCCTGGAAGCCATATCAAAGGGTTATGGAGGCAAATGAAGTTGTTTCCAACATAGAGTATTATCTAAAAGATATATTACAGGATGACAGACACAGGAATTTGCCTGTTCCTAAGCCGTTGCCTGATTTAATTTAAATGACTTTCACCAATTGAAAAACCGCCCATAAGGGGTTTTTTTGCATATTTTGTTTCATGGGCTAAATATCACAAAGAGGTAGAATTAAATTCTGAATATTTGTATATTTAATGGGTAACAAATATTCTGGAAAGTATATATTTGGATGATAAAAGTGAAATGCCATCTAATTAATTTCCTTATATAGAGGGGGCAGCTGAATGCGGAAAACAGAGCTGTTAAAATGGAGTACAGGAATGGTGTTGCTTTCATTATTGGCTCAAAAGAAAATGTAAGGGTATGAGAATATCGAACAGCTCAAACAGCTAAGTGATGGTTATTTACATTATAAAGAAAGCATGTTTTATATCCAGCTTTAAAAAGACTGGAGGAGAAAGAGTATGTAAATAGTTACTGGCAGGACATAAGGACCGAAAAGGAAAAATTATTATGCGACGAAGTTGGGTATTGCTCAGTTTCAAGATCAATGGGAAGAATTGAACGCCTTTCAAGGGTAATCCGTAAGGTCGTTTCACACATATATGAACGCACACAAAAATAGCTGCAGATTCCTGCAGCTATCAGTTTGTAGACAAAAGGGGTCCGGAATTAAAAAATTCCGAACCCCTTTTTGAGATTCCCTTTGAATTTTTGCCTG